>NZ_KE148601.1:17203-68767 GCF_000410635.1 Comamonas sp. B-9 | reverse complement strand
GCTGGCAGAGCGCGAACAGGTGCCGGTGGCGCAAGGCACGCACAGCGCCACCAGCCTGGCGCAGGCCCAGGCCTTCATGCAGCAGCTGGGTGGGCCGGTGATGCTCAAGGCGCTGGCAGGCGGCGGCGGGCGGGGCATGCGCGCGGTGATGGCCGTGGAAGACCTGGGCGCAGCCTTTGACCGCTGCAGCTCCGAAGCGCTGAGCGCCTTTGGCCGCAGCGATCTGTATGTGGAGCAGCTCATCGGCGGCGCCCGCCATATTGAGGTGCAGATCGTGGGCGACGGCAGCGGCGCGGTGCAGCACCTGTTTGAGCGCGATTGCACTTTGCAGCGCCGCCACCAAAAGCTGCTGGAGATTGCACCCAGCCCCTTTATCAGCGAAGCGCTGCGCGCGCAGCTCGTGCAGCACGCCTGCCGCCTGGGCGCCGCAATGCACTACCAAGGCCTGGGCACGGTGGAGTTCCTCGTCGACAGCCGCAGCGGCCAGTACATCTTTATCGAATGCAATCCGCGCCTGCAGGTGGAGCACACTATCACCGAGGCCATCACCGGGCTGGACCTGGTGGCGCTGCAGTTTGCGCTGGCCGATGGCGCCAGCCTGCAGGACCTGGGCCTGGACCAGGCAATGCCGCTGCCCCGCCAGTTTGCGCTGCAGGCGCGTGTGAACATGGAGAGCATGCAGCCCGATGCCCAGGCCCTGCCCACCGGCGGCACCTTGGCGCGCTTTGAGCCGCCCACCGGCCCGGGCGTGCGCGTGGACAGCTTTGGCTATACCGGCTACGAGACCTCGGGCAACTATGACTCCCTGCTCGCCAAGGTCATCGTCAGCGGCCCCAGCCAGTTTGGCGTGCTCTGCGCCAAGGCCGAGCGTGCGCTGGCCGAGTTCCATATCCAGGGCCTGGAGACCAACCTGGACTACCTGCGTGCGCTGCTGCGCGATGCGCAGGTGCTGCGTGGAGATATCGACACCACCTATGTGGAACGCCAAGGCCCGGCGCTGCATGCAGCGGCCACTGCACTGGCAGCACAGCGCCAGGCTGACCCACAGAGCACCAGCCAGAACGCCGCACAGACCGGCACCAGCGACGAGCCCGCGTTGCCCGAAGGTGCCCATGCGGTGCGCGCTGCGATGCGCGGGCGGCTGATTGCGCTGGAGCGGGATGCCGATACGGTGCAGGCCAAGGGTGCCTCGGTGGCGGTGCTGGAGGCCATGAAGCTCGAGCACAGCGTGGACCTGGCCCAGGGCGGCCGCTTTGTGGCGCGCGCGGCGCTGCTGGGCGAGGTGGTGGCGGCGGGCACCCTGCTCGGCTGGGTGCTGCCCGATGCATCGGCCGATGCGATGGCCGCAGAGCAGCAACAGGCCGACCTCGATGCGATCCGCCCCGACCTGGCCAAGGTGCTGCAGCGCCAGCAGGGCCTGATGGATTCGGCCCGCCCTGAAGCGGTGGCCAAGCGCCGGCGCCATGGCAAGAACACCGCACGCGAGAACCTGGAGCAGTTGCTCGATGCCGGCAGCCTGGTGGAATACGGCGGCCTGACCCTGGCCATGCAGCGCGGGCGCCGCAGCGAGGAAGAGCTGATTCGCCTCAGCCCCGCCGACGGCACCATCACCGGCCTGGGCCGCATCAACGGCCAGCAGTTTGGGCCCGAGCAGTCGCGCTGCGCGGTGATGGCCTATGACTACACGGTGTTTGCCGGCACCCAGGGCTTTATGGCCCACCGCAAGATGGACCGCATCGTGCACACCAGCGAACGCCTGGGCCTGCCCTTTGTGCTGTTTGCCGAAGGCGGCGGCGGGAGGCCCGGCGACACCGACTATGTGGGCGTGTCGGGGCTGGAGTTCACGACCTTCACGCACATGGCACGGCTGTCGGGCAAGGTGCCCACCATCGGCGTGGTCTCGGGCCGCTGCTTTGCCGGCAATGCCGCCTTGCTGGGCTGCTGCGATGTGATCATCGCGACGCAGGATGCCAGCATCGGCATGGCCGGCCCGGCGATGATCGAAGGCGGCGGTCTGGGCGTGGTGGCGGCCGACGACGTAGGGCCCGTGGGCGTGCAGACCCGCAATGGCGTGATCGACCTGCTGGCCCGCGACGAGACCGAGGCGGTGACCCTGGCCCAGACCTACCTGGGCTTTGTACAGGGCAAGCTGCCGCCCGGCGCGCATGCCGACCAGCGCCTGCTGCGCGCGCTGGTGCCCGAGAACCGGGTCAAGGGCTACGACATCCGCGCGGTGGTGCAGACCTTGTTTGACAGCGGCAGTTTTCTGGAACTGCGCGAGCACTTTGGCCGCAGCGTCGTCACCGGCTTTGCCCGGCTGGAAGGCCAGGCCGTGGGCGTGCTGGCCAACGATGGCAGCCACCTGGGCGGCGCGCTCGATGCCAACAGCGCAGACAAGATATCGCGCTTTCTGGAGCTGTGCGACAACTACGGCCTGCCGGTCGTGTCGCTGTGCGATACGCCGGGCTTCATGGTGGGACCCGAGAGCGAGAAGGCTGCAGCCGTGCGGCACTTTGCCCGCATCTTTGTGACGGCCAGCCATATCAAGGTACCCGTGCTGGCCATTGTGCTGCGCAAGGCCTATGGCCTGGGCGCGCAGGCCATGCTGGGCGGCAACCTGTTTGTGCCGGTGGCCACCGTGGCCTGGCCCACCGGCGAGCTGGGGCCCATGGGCATCGAAGGCTCGGTGCGCCTGGCCTACCGGCGCGAGTTGGAAGCGCTGGAGGACGCTGCCGAGAAGGCCGCCTACTTCCAGGCCAAGACCGATGAGATCTACGCCCAGGGCAAGGCGCTGAACGTGGCCAGCTACAACGAGATCGACGATGTGATCGACCCGGCGCAGACACGCAACTGGCTGGCCAGCATGCTCGCCAGCCTGCCAGCAGCCAGCCCAGGGCGGGCGGCCTCGGGGGTATCGCCCTGGTAGGCAACCCGCCCCCGCCTCAGCCAAACACTGCGACCGAGATCCCCAAAAACACCAGGACCGTAGGAGACACCATGAGCCCCATCGCATACCGGCAACAAGAAAAGCCCTTGCATGAGTACCTGCGCCAGCATGCGCGCACCCAGCCCGACAAGCCCGCCTTTATCTGGTACGGAACCGCCATCAGCTGGGCCCAGCTGGACCAGATGAGCGATACCTTTGCGCACCAGCTGCAGCAGCGCGGCGTGGCCAAGGGGGACCGGGTGGCCCTCTTCATGCAGAACTGCCCGCAGTACGTGATTGCGCATATCGGCATCCAGAAGCTCGGCGCGGTGGTGGGGCCCTGCAGCCCGCTGTTCAAGGGCCATGAGCTGGAGTACCAGCTCTCTGACCTGGGCGCCAAGGTGATCGTCGCAGCCGATGTGCTCTACGAGATCGTGCAGGCGGCACGCCCCAAGACGGCGATTGAACATGTGTTCCTCACCCACTACGCCGACCTGCTGCCGGCCCAGCCGACGATCGACCTGCCCGCCGAGATCGGCACGCCCAAGCGCCATATCGATGGCACGACAGACTTTGTGGACTGCCTGCGCACGCCCCTGCCCGCGCCCGATGTGGGCCCGCTGGACATGGACGATGTGGCCCTGATGACCTATACCTCAGGGACGACCGGCCTGCCCAAGGGGGCGATGCTGAGCTACCGCAACGCGCTGTTCAAGGCCCATGCGGCAGCGGACAACAATCCGATCCGCGATGACGACACCATGCTGGCCGTCGCGCCGCTCAACCACATTGCAGGCATGCTGATCGGCCTCAATGTCACGCTCTACACCGGCATCCGCTGCGTGCTGCTGTACCGCTTTGACCCCGTGCAGGTGCTGCAGGCGCTGGCGCGCTACCGGGTGAGCTGGTGGTACAGCGTGGCGAGCATGAATGCAGCGGTGATGCAGGTTGACGCTGCGCACAGCTACGACCTCAGCGCGCTGCGCATCAACCCCAGCACCAGCTTTGGCATCACCATCAACCAGGCGCTGGCCGAGCAGTGGCGCGGCTTTGCGCCCAACTGCCAGCTGTTTGAGGTGACCTATGGCATGTCCGAAACCCACACCTGGGACACCTCGATGCCCGTCGATGCCATCAAATGGGGCGCGCACGGCATTCCGATCGAAGGGGTGGAATGCCGCGTGATCGATGCGGGCACCGGCCAGGACCTGCCAGCTGGCCAAGTCGGCGAGCTGGTCTTGCGCAGCCCGGGCAACTTCAAGGGCTACTGGAACAAGCCCGAGGCGACGGCCAGCACCTTGAAGGACGGCTGGGTGCATACCGGCGATATGGCCAAGATCGACAGCGATGGCTACCTGACCTTTGCCGGCCGCTTCAAGGAGATGATCAAGGTCTCGGGCTACAGCGTCTTCCCCGAGGAGGTCGAGTCCATCATGATCAAGCATCCCTCGGTCGCCCAGGTGGCGGTGATCGGCATCGATGACCCGAACAAAGGCCAGGCCGTCAAGGCGGTGGTGATTGCCCGCAAGGGCGCGCCGGCAGTGAGCGCGCAGCAGCTGATCGACTGGTGCCGCGAGCAGATGTCGGTCTACAAGGCACCGCGCGAGATCGAGTTTCGGGAGGCACTGCCCACGACGGGTACCGGCAAGGTGCTGCGGCGCCTGTTGAAGGATCCGCAGAAAGCGAGCGCCGCATGAACGCGCAAGCCCACCCCGATGCGGCGCTGGATAACCAGGCGCTGCTGGAGCTGTTGCAGCGCGATGGCGAACTGGCCACCGAGCGCCTGGCACACTGGGCGCGTACCAAGGGCGACCAGCTCTTCTACCTGTATGGCGAAGACGATGTGCGCCTGAGCTATGCCGAGTTTGACCGCATCACCGATGCCATCGCTGGCAACCTGGCAGCTGCCGGCATCGGCCGGGGCATGCCGGTGTCGGTGTTCATGCGCAACCAGCTCATCAGCGCCTTGGCGATGTTTGGCATCTGGAAGGCCGGCGCCATCTTTGCGCCGATCAATTTTGGGCTGACTGAGCGCCTGCTGGCCTACCAGATTGGCGACACCCAGCCGGTGATGCTGCTGGCCGAGCGCGCACTGGTACCGGCGCTCAACGCGATCGTCGACGAGCTGGCCCAGGTCGCGCCCTTGGCCCATGTGGTGGTCTACGAGCCACCCGCCGCCAGCCATGATGCGGTGACAGGCGGCGTGCCCTACCGCGGCCCGCATGCGGAGACGGACTGGGCCGCGCTACTGCAGCCCGCAGCCAAACCGGATGTGGCGCTGGCCTATGACGACCTGTGCAACATCATCTACACCTCGGGCACCACCGGGCCATCGAAAGGCGTGGTGCAGAGCCACCGCTGGATGAACCAGTACACCTTCCTGTTCCGCCAGATGCTCAATGGCCATGACGTGGTCTACAACGACTTGCCGATGTACCACGTGGGCGGCGCGGTGTTCAATGTGGTGCGGGCGGTGTGGGCCGGCAGTGGCCTGGCCTGCTGGGACCGCTTCAGCCCCAATGACTTTTGGCGCCGCATTGCAGTCAGCGGCGCCACCAGTGCGGTACTGGTGGACACGATGATCTCCTGGCTGGCCAAGGCAGCGCCAGCAGCCACCGACCACCACAACAGCCTCAACAAGGTCTATATGCAGCCGCTGCCCCAGCGCCATGCGGAGATTGCGCGCCGCTTTGGTTTTGACTTTGTGACCGCCGGCTTTGGCCAGACGGAGTCGGGCATGTCCTGCTTCACGGTCATCGAAGAGACGGACGCCAGCTGCGAATCCCCGCCCGCCTACCGGCGCGGCCAGACGCGCGAGTCCATCCGAGCGCAGGTGGCGGCCCTGGGCCTGGAGCTGCTGGGCCCCGCGCAAGCGGGCCAGGTGGGCAAGGGCTACCTGGGCCATCCGAGCCTCTTTGTAGAGGCCGCCGTGCTGGACGAACGCGATGGCGAGTGCCCTGTGGGCGTGGCCGGGCAGCTGGCTTTTCGGTCGAAGCTGCCCTATTACCTGCTGGTCGAATACCTGGGCAAGCCCCAGGCCACCGCCAAGGCCTTTCGCAACCTCTGGTTCCACACCGGCGACTCGGCGCTGCGCCATGCCGATGGCAGCCTGAGCTTTGTCGACCGCATGGGCGACCGCATCCGGGTGCGCGGCGAGAACATCTCGTCCTTCCATATCGAGGACATGGTCAACCAGTACCCGGCCGTCGAGATGACGGCCGCCTTTGCCATTCCCGCGCACGAGGGCGATGAGGACGATGTCGTCGTCTATGTCGTGGCGCGCGAGCAGCAGCTGATCGACCGCCAGGCGCTGCATGCCTGGTGCGACAGCAAGATGCCCAAGTTCATGCGGCCGCGCCATATCCGCGTGGTCGAGCAGTTCCCGCGCACGCTGACGCAAAAGATCGAGAAGTTCAAGCTCAAGGCGATGATCCTGGCCGAGCTGCAGGGCCAGCCTGCCAACGAGACAGCGGCCACGCCACCCACCAAGGAGGGCCGCATGACCTGATACCTCCGCCCTGCCCCACCCAGCTTTGCGCCAAACCCTTTGTGTGATCCGCTACGCCGTGCCCACCAGGCCCAACCCCTTGCCCTGAACCCTTTGACAGCGGGGCAAACCCACCTGGCCGTGGCCAACGATAAAAATACCAGGAGACCATTTCCATGAAGTTCAGAACCACTTGTTTGACGACCCTGCTTGCATCTGTTGGCCTGGCCTCTGGCGCATGGGCGCAGGGCATATCCGACAACGCCGTGCGCATAGGGGTGATCAGCGACACCTCCAGCGCCTACGCCGATATTGGCGGCAAGGGCACGGTCGCGGCGGCCACGATGGCGATCAAGGATTTTGGCGGCACGGTGCTGGGCAAGCCGATCGAGCTGCTGTCGGTGGACCACCAGAACAAGGCCGACATTGGTGCCACCCGCGCCCGCGAATGGTTTGACCGCGAGAACGTGGACATGGTCATCGGCCTGGGCAACACCGCCGTGCACAACGCAGTCGCCACCGTGGCCAAGGAAAAGAACAAGGTGCTGATCAACACCGAGGCGGGCTCGAGCTCGATCACCGGCGAGAACTGCGCAGCCAACATCGTGCACTACACCTACGACACCTATGCCACGGCCAACAGCACCGTCAAGGCGGTGACCGAGGGCGGCGCCAAGAGCTGGTACATCGTGGCGGTGGACTATGCCTTTGGCCAGGCACTGTCCAACGACATCACGGCCGCCGTCGACAAGAACGGCGGCAAGGTGATCGGCACCGTCAAGCACCCACTCAATGCGCCCGATTTCTCGTCCTACATGCTGACGGCGCAAGCCTCCAAGTCCGATGTGATTGCGCTGGCCAATGGCGTGAACGACACCATCAACTCCATCAAGAGCGCGCGCCAGTTCGGCATCACCGACAAGCAAAAGGTGGCCGCAGCGCTGATGTTCATCTCGGACGTGCATGCGCTGGGCCTCAAGACCGCCCAGGGCATGTATGCGACGACGGCTTTCTACTGGGACCGCACGCCCGAGAGCCGCGCCTGGTCGCAAAAGTACTTCAAGGTCATGAACAGGATGCCGACCATGGCCCAGGCCGGCACCTACTCGGCGGTGATGCACTACCTCAAGGCGGTCGAAGCGGCGGGCACCGACGAGACCGCTGCGGTAATGACCGCGATGAAGAAGATGCCTATCAAAGACTTTTTCAGCGACGACGGCAAGATCCGCGAGGACGGCCGCATGGTGCATGACATGTACCTGGTGCAGGTCAAAAAGCCCGAGGAGTCCAAGGCGCCTTGGGACTACTACAAGATCATCGCCACCATCCCGGGCGACCAGGCCTTCCGGCCGCTGTCCGAGGGCAAGTGTCCGCTGGTCAAGTCTTGATGGGCATCAGCCACTGACGGCCCCCAGCGCTGCGCCCCGGCACATCTGGCTCAGCCATTAGCTGGGCTGCTGCGGCAGCGGCTGGCTCATGGCCGGCCGCTGCGCACCATGCCCAGCCAACTGCAACGCCCTGCTCACGATGCCCCTGGGCTGCGCGTATATTGTCAGCCTAGGGAAACTTTTGGAGCCTTGCATGCTGTTGGATGGTGTTCGCGTCATAGCACCCAGTTGCTACCCCGAAGACGCATGGAATGAGGCGGAGGTTCTAGGCGGCATGGTGTGGCTGTGGAACCAGCACAGCTACTACCGCCAGGGCTCGGTCGAATCGGCGATGGAAATACTGACCGCGATCATCGCTTCGCGCCATTTCTGCTTCTTTGTCAAAGACCAGCAACCTTTGGGCTATGTCAATTGGGCCTTTCTGAATGAACAGGACGAGCAGGCCTACATCCACAAAACCGAGCCCTATGCGGCTTTTTTGGACCGTCCCCACGATGGCAGCACGCCAGTGCGCATGTGGATGCTGTCCTGGTTCTTTCCCGCAGGCGGCGGCACAGTCGCCAAGCGCCTGCTGAGAAAGCATGTGCTCAAGGCGGAGCGGGCCTATTTCCTCTACCACAAGCCCGCCACAGGCACGGTAACGACCAAGTTCTTCTCCGGCCTGGAGCGGGGCCGCTAAATTGGCGCTGCAGGCCGAGCGCTGCACACAGCGCCCCATGCAGCCACACTGCTTGAACAAGCAGCATGGCTTTGTTGGGGCTAGCGGTTCATCGGTACCCGCCTTCGGCGCTGGCGCTTAAGACTTGGGCTGCCTCTCATCGCGTTGGCGCCGCCAGGCCAGCATGCCGATCAGGGCGGCCAGCCCTCCCAAGGCCAAAGGCGCATTGACGGGTACACGGGCCAGATCACCCGTGCCTCTAGTCAGCTGGTTGCTAATGGTGGCGGTAGCCGTCTGCCCGGCCACAATGCGGCCAGGCTGGGTATAGACAGGTGGCGCCCAGACCAGGCCATCGGGGGCAGCCGGCAAGGTTTCAGTCACCGTGCATTGGCTCCCTTCTGGCACTGCAATCGGGGCGGCACTGCCCAGGTTACCCGCCACAGCGATGCTGCCAGCGGTGTTGAAGTTCGGGCTGACGCAGGCGACGCTGAAGCTGATGCTGCCGCTGTACGCAGCAGCACCTGCGGGCACGAGCACCGCCTTGTTCACCTGCAGCGTCCCCATGGCCTGCATCGTATTGGAAAGCGTATTGGTAATGGTGGCCGTCTGCTCCTGGCCAGCGAGCACCGGGGTGATCGCCGAGTAAGCCGGTGGCCCCCAGGCATAGCCAGCCGGTGCTGCAGGCAAGGTCTCACTCAATGCGCACTGGCTGCCCGCTGGCACCGTGATGGCGCTGGATGCACCCAGGTTGTTGGCCACGGTGATGCTGCCATGGTGCGTCGCGCCGCTGTCGCAGCTCAGCGCAAAATCAATGCTGCCATTAAAGGGCGCGGCGCCCGCCGGTGCGTTAACCTCTTTGCGCACCACAATGGATCCAGTGCCAAGCCTGGACTGCAAGTACCAGTTGTTGCCCACCTTGACCAGCGCATAAACAAAGCTGCCCTGCGCGATGGAGCCACCATCGAGTGTGAAGGTCGCGGCGGAATTGCCCGAGACCTCGACCACCAAGATCCCGTTCCCGGTGGTGAGCGCGCCTGCGCAAGCCGCGCCCGCCGCAGGTGTTACCTTAAGCACCGTGCTGCCACTGGTGTCTCCCACCACCTTCAGCACATCGGAGGGTGCGCTGCTGTCGCCCAGACAGGTATCGACCGCCAGCACTGCCGCATTGCTGCCGCTATAGCTGGGCTGGATGGTCAGCACATCATTGGGCTCGCTGTCCACCAAATTGGTGGTCGAGGCATCCGAGTTGACCGGTCCGTTCATCACAAAGGCCCCAGCACCCGCCTTGAAGGCATCCAGCCGCGAGCCTGCCGCCATGCCAAAGCTGGTGTAGGTGGAGGTTTTGTCGCCGTTCGTCTTCTCGGCTAGGGCCCAGACGGAGGCATGGTTCAGCGCGATATCGAGGCTGGAGTTGACATAGGACTTGTTGCTCAACCCTCTTGCCACGCTGGCGTTGTCCAAGCTCAACTGGGCCGAACTGGCCGCCGCCGAGCTGCGGTACTGGATGATGTCCACCAGATAGCCATTGCTCGCTGCAGTCAGGTCTGAGCCTTTGTCAAACAGCATCTGCACATCCTGCTGCCCGCTGTCGACCAGCAGCAGCGGCGCCGTCGCCGACTGGGTCGTTAGCGTGGCTTTGCCAAATTGCGCCTGGATGCCTTGCGAATCCACGCTGGTACCCCAGTCATCAATCCCGATGGCCAGCGCAGAACGGCTGGCCTGGATGTTGGCAGAGCTGTTGGCGCCGTTTGCCAGCAACTGCGAGCCGGTGACGGCCAGCTTGATGGCCGGGCTCATATAGGGCTCGCTGCCTCCCAGCGCCGGGTCCATCGTGATCTGCATCGCCCCCTGAGACGTGACCAAGCCCTTGCCGGTACCGATGGCCCGCGATTTGCCAATTTTGATGGCGCTGCTGTCGGCGACCGCGCCGCTTCTGGTCAACGTGATCGTGCTGTCGTTGAGCACCACCTGCGAAACGGCCTCACCGCCACTGCTGGCGGCAGCCCCGGACACATAAATGCCCTCCAGGCGTGCACCGGTCATCGACATACCGAGCCGCCCCTTGATCTCGATCTTGCCCGAGCTGCCATTGCCCGCATCCTGGTAGGCGCCCTGGATGGCCCGCAGGCCGGCGTTCAGGATGGGGTTCTTGGTTCCTCCCGACGAAGTCTGGTTGAGGGTCAGGTTATCGAGCGTCACCGTCGTGAAAGTGCCGTTGCGTGCGGTATTGCCCGTCCCTCCTTCGCCCGACACCACGCTGGACCCGGCCAGCACGCCATAGATCGCGGCACCACCGGTGGTATTGCCTCCGCTATAGCTCATGGCCGCTGTGATGTTGGTATTGGCCGCACTGATGTTGACACCACTGTGGCTGCCGATGCTGGTCGCATTGTCTGTCGTCGCCACATCCAGCGTGATATTGCCCGCCTGCATGGACGCATTTCTCGCTCCAGGTGCACCTGGGCCGGTAGCGTACTGGTTGCCGATGCCGCCATAGCCCCCACTGACATGGGCTTGGACATTGGCATTGCCAATGGTCAGCACGCCATCCAGGTTGGAGCGGGCTAGCAGGTAAAAGCTGGCAGTGGCTGGCTGCGTCAGCAATCCTGCCGTAGCTGGCACCACGGTGCAGGTGGCATCGGCCCCTGAGTTGCCTGGCAGGTAGGAGCCATCGGCTGCCTGGCTGCAGTTTTGTGCCTGGGCCAGCGCTGCAGTGCACAGCAACACAGCGCCCACCGTCGTTTGCTTGCCTGCACGCTTGGTGATTTCGGAGCATGCCACCCAGGCCCCGAGCGCTGCGCTCCACTTGCTGGTGTAGGTTTTATTCATGTCACTCCTTTGAATTATCCGTCGACAGAATATCCATCAACAAAATACAAATAACACTTGATTGTGGGCCTCATCAAATGAAATGTCGAGAATCGAAAACGCCCACTAAATGTCAACCAATGTGAATACAGCAGCAGTGCCTGATTTAGCCCGAATGCTTCAGACACAACAAGAAACAGATCTATTGATTCAGCTCAAGAAAATACGCTCTTGGTTGCACCCGCTGGCACTTTGAAGAGCTCACCACCCGGCACGACGAGATGGCAAGCATTTGACTTTCATGAAAAAAGTACCACCTCGGTGATCAATGTCGATCAGCCTACCCAACGGAATCCATGGCTTTCTCAGCTCTTCATTTTCAGTTTCTGCCTATACCGCAACTTATGCACCCGGGAATTTCCATTACGCCCCTTTAAAAATACGTCCCTGGCATAGGCAAGTTATCACTGAAAATCTGACACAGCTACAAATGTCAATTAATGTCATCCGATCAATTAATTGATCACCTAATGCTATAAATAAAACCTAATTTAAATCTCAGGCACCGACATTTGCTGCCTGCGCACGTCCTATACCGTCGCTGTTGACCATGCTTTTGAACTTACCGATTCTTTCTTCTTCGCTCATGGGTCTGGCCTTGGCGGCCCCATTGATGGCCCAGGCCCAACTGGTCTACCGGCCAGACAGCCCGCTCGGTATTCCCACCTTTACCTGCAGCAACGCCTCCGAGCCCTTTCTGACAGCAGCGGCACTCAAGGATCCGGGGCAGGTGCTCAACACCCAAGCCACCAGCATCAGCGACCGAGGCAACCAGCAGCGCTGGGCCTATGCCTTCAATCCCGCAGCGCCGGGCTCGCACACCATTCCACAAGCCACGGCCGGGGCCACCGAAGAGATCCCCACGTCGCTGACCTTTGCCGGCAATGCAGTGCCCGCCGCGCTCAGCAGCCTGCCCACCATGGCCTGGCAGCATTTCTCGGGCCGTGAGGTGTTTGCTTATAGCGGCGGCACGCTAACAAGCCCCCAACTGGGCACCGCCCAATCGCTCAGCTCGGTGGGCTTCTACCTGGCCAATCCCAATGGGGGCGCGCCCTCCAACCAGACGCGGTTCTTGCGCTACCAGTTCTATCTGGCACCTGAGGCCGATGCGGCCACCTACCAGCTGAGCTTGAGCGGCGTGGGCGCCGATGACCAGATTGCCGGCTACTACATCAACGGCGTGCTGAGCGGCACCAGTCCAGTGCTGGGCGCAGGTCCCACTGCGGATCTGCAGTGGAAAACGGGCCTCAATACGCTGACCGTGGCCCTCTATGACACCATCCCATCAGCTACACGCTTGGTCGTAGGCGGCGCGACTGCGTCTGCCTGCATTCCGCAAACCCTTGCCGTAACGCTGGCCGTGCAGGCGCCGCTCATCACCACCGCGCAGACGCAGGTGCTGAGTGGCATCGCAACGTCGGCGGCACCGGGCGGCGGCGCATCCACGCCCTTGCCCCCGGGCACCACCATCACCTTGCAACTCTCCGGCCCCGATGGATTTAGCGCCAGCCAGACCACCACCGTCATCGGCAGTGGTGGCGCGTATTCACTGACCTGGCCGGCTGGCCTGGCGCCCGGCAACTACGAGGTCATTGCCCTCCTCAGCGACCAGCCAGGCGTGCAATCGAGCGTGGGCAGCTTTACCGTGCAAGCGGTGGTCGTGCCGCCCCCTCCGCCACCGCCGCCGCCCACCACGCCGCAGGCTGTGCCAGCGCTGGCTCCCTGGGCCACCATCGGCTTGGGAGCGTTGCTTGCCCTGCTGGGCAGGCAGCGCCTGCGCCGCCGTACAGGCTGATCCGATCCAAGGCCGCCTTCGGGCGGCTTTATTTATCTATCTGATGGATCATGACAACAATTAGCTGCATATCCATTTATTTTCAGAGAGAGTGCCTACCACGTCACAAGGACGAGCGCGGAGGTGCTTGGGGGGAGATGACAGCTAGGAAATTGCTTTTTTCTCAATAAACTGAGATTTAGACAACGAAATGCAGATTTTTCTTGAAAACCAGCATATATATAGATTGCTATTTTAGTTACATTTTGTTAACTTCGTCTCCTTTTACACCGAGGGAGACACCATGAACAAACTTTTGGCATCCGCCGCGCTGGCGCTCAGTGGTCTGGCGTTCACTGCCGCCGCCCAAGCCGCGCCGCTGCAGTGGACCTTGAAGGACGTGACCTTTGACGATGGCGGCACGGCCACCGGCTCTTTTGTGTATGACGCCGACAGCGACACCTACAGCAATGTGCAGCTGAGCACCACGGCAGGCAGTGTCGGAGGAGCTTCGGAATTTCGCAGCAAATGTGTCACGCCCCACTGCATCAACGCCTTGCCGGAGCTCATCTTTGTCGCCTCCAGCAACCAGAGCGACCTGACCAATGTGCCCTACCTCGATATTGAACCGTCGGCACCTCTCACCAATACGCCGGGTACGGTCGAGCTGGTGTTTGGTATGTCCACCACCTGCGGCAATGCAGCCTGCTCCACCAATGGCCCCGGATTGCGCGCGTTCTTCAGTGGCCAGCTCGTTGGGATACCCTATATCGCTCCACCTGCTGCACCCACCAGCGTTCCGACGCTGAACCCATGGGGCCTGGCCGGACTCAGCATGCTATTGGCCGCATGGGCCTTGCTGTATCGCCGCCGCGCATCCTGATATAGGGCGGTTCCTTTTCCCCGGACATCCAGCCATCTGCACTGGTCCTTTACCCAGCCCTGCCTGCGAGTAAACCTCCAAGGGTGCCTCAAGACACTCCCTGACATTCAGGCAAGCAATATGTAAGGATAAGTTGATAGAATGTAAAGATTAACAACGGGGATATGATGATTTTCAAGAAGATTGCATTGGTTGGCGCCTTGCTCGGCACTGGTTTGGCACAGGCCTTTGCGCCGCAAACAGGCACCTGGATTGTGACCAGCGAAGTCAATGGCAAGCCAGGCCGTGGCTTGGCGATTGATGTGCAGGACAATACCTTGGTTATGCAAATGTATGCATATGATGCCAGTGGTAACGCTACGTTCTATATGACCAGCGGCACCTTGGCGAATGACCGCTACTCTGCGCCCCTGAACAAATACCGTGGCGGCCGTTATCTGGGCAGCGGAGACCTGTCGGGCAAAGAAGACGGCAGTGCTGGCAACGTTTCGATCCGCTTTGAGTCGGGCACCAAGGGGTACATCACCCTGCCTGGCGAGACCGAGAAAGAGATCTCCCGCTTCAATTTCGCCTATGGCAATAATCCAGAAGGCCTCAAAGGAATCTGGATTTTCAGCCCACTCAATTCGCTGACGCCGACCTCGGACTTTTTCAGACTTGAAAAAGTGCAGGCCCCAACGGCCGATGGCAATGGCGTGATCACTACTGCTGCAGGCACTTTTGGCTGCGAATACCAAGTATCTGGAAGCGCTGCCGGAACGGTGATTTGTGCAAAGGTGAGTTCGGCTGGCAGGTTGCTCGGTGGCTACCAGTTCACCTACAGCGTGAACGAGGGTGAAGGCTATTACCTCAATAGCGCTGGCGTACGCGCCTCCATCGCGACCATGCACCGCTTGGCCAATCGCGCAGATACGGGAACGGGTATTGTCCTCAAAACGGAAGCGAATGACGACAGCGCGGCCCCGCAGGTGAGCCCAGAGCAACTGCGCCAGGCAATCGAAAGCGTGGCAGCGCAAGTGGAATAAGCGGCAGCACGCTGCGAGCAAACACCACCAAACCGCCCTAGGGCGGTTTTTTTATGGGCGATTTCGCCGCTGCAGACGTTTGCAGCTTTGGCCCCAAACGGCGCAGCCCATTTTTGACATCGCCAGGCTTGGCGAGCCACTAAACTGGCCCACTACCGATAAATCAGGACATGCTTTGATGCGGACACCTTATCTATTTGCCTGCCCTTAGAACCTGTTCAATGTCTCCTCGCGCCGCGACAGTGTCTTTGCGGGATAGGATGCTAGGCGCGGGGCGCAGCCAATAGCAAGCTATTGGCAAGCGCTGCAACGCCGCAGACCGCCCCTGCCCGGGCGGCCGCAAAGCCCCTGTCCCTAAGGGTTGGAGTGAAATCGGGCGATTTCTTCGCGCTGGCCCTTGCTTGCCCCCCAGTGCAAGCTGCGTTCCATCCCTTCGAACTCTTCCCGATTGCACTCCAACGCGCCTGCGTAGAGACTTTGAACAGGTTCTTAGCCTTGGCACTCATTGCCTGCCAGCAAGAGAAGCCCAAAGCCACAACGCAGGCAGCCACCAAACCCACATTTACGGCGCCAAGCGTGGATATAGCAACCCCCGACAAGGCGGTGAAAAGCTGGTGGGCCTTGGTGGATGCAAGGGCCAGCTTTAAACACCAAGAGTGCACACAAGCCCCTAATGCCGAGCAAGCAGCGCTGCGGCAAGCCCAGTTGCGCTTGAGCACTGGAGCCGTCAAGAGCTATCTGCAACAAGACCCCAACTGCACGTTGTATACCTACGATCGCAGAATCGATCGCGTAGATATGGAAACGGAATCCAGAGCCTTGGTTGTCGCCACGATCAAGAACATTACCCGCCCGAAAGAAGGACAGTCGATAGCGGGCAATTACGCAGAAGGTGGAACCGTCGGTGCCGAATACCGCTATGTGCTATCCCGCGAGGATGACGGCTGGCGTGTGGACGACATTTTCCAGTACGACGAGGTCAACAAGCTCATGGGACGTGACCCCTGGAAACAGGAATACAAGCGCAACTCGTCCGAGCTGTACCTGCTGATATTCAATCAGTAGCCAGCTGGGGAGAGAAGGCGCCCCGTTCTCGCCCGAAGCTTAGCGCCAATAGGTATGCACCAGCGACTTGATCTGCACCAAGGACGGTAGCCGCGCCGCACTGCGGCGCACCGCCTGCGTCAACGGCAGGCCACCCGCAACCCACAGCACCGTATCGTGCGGGTGCCAATCCTGCTGCGCCAGCCATTGCAGCACTTGCGCAATCTCCAGCTGCGACGCACCGGGCACACCGCCACGCAGCCAGGTGACGTTTATGCCGGAAAATGCGGGCAACAAGGCCGCCTGCTCCTGGGCATCGGACACCCACAGCAGCACGGTGGTGGACGGGTACGCTCGCCGCGCCTGTGCAATGCGTGCCGCTGCGGGCAAGGCGCAAGCATCTGCCACCAGCACGCAATGCTGTGCTTGCGACACCATGCCGCCGGCCGGGCTCAGCACGCCCACCTCGGAGTCCGGCTCGGCGCTGGCAGCCCAGACGGCACCAGGCCCGGCCATGTGCGGATCGGAATGGCCCGTGCCATGGTGGAGCAAGGCATCGACTTCGAGCCAGCCCTCTTCAGGATCCATCGCGCTGATCGTGTAGGTGCGGCGTGCCAATGCCGGTTTGCCGGCAGGCCAATGCAGGCGGTTGCCATCGGCCAGGGTCGGCCATGCCGGCGCTTGGCCGGGCTCGGGCAAGAGCATGCGCACATGCAAGCCACTGGGAGCAAAGGCGCTGATATCGCCCGCCGCCAGGCGAATGCGGCGCATGCGCGGCGACAGCGCCTGGTTGCTGAGGACACGCATCACTTGCAGCCTGGAGGTCGCAGGCGGGGCATCGCCTTCCCAGACCAGCTCCCAACTGCCCTCCACCCAGGCCATCTGGTCGGCGAACTCGGCCAGGTGCTCGGCCAAAGACAGCTGCATCAATTCCCCCATGCGCGGCGCCACCGGTTGCAGCAGGCAATCAATGCCGCTGGCGCTGGTTTGCTGCAGCCTGGCCGTGCCCACATCGGCCAAGGCCAGCAACAAGGTGCCCGCTTGGGGCTGGCTCACGTCGATGCCCTCATCGCGCCAATGCTGCAGCAACCAGTCCACAAACGCGCCGGCTTGCGGCAGATGGATATGGGCCTTGCGTACGAGCGTCTGCGGCACCGTCATATGCGTCTCCCGGTATCGGCAACCACTTGCGCATGGCGCCGCAGCAACGCAGCGGTGGCCAGCCAGCAGCCCACCGCAATCGCCGTCGCCATCGCAAACAGTCCAGAGAACTCGAAGTGCTTGGCAATGAATCCGCCCGCCATCGCGCTCAGCATATAGCTCAGCAACTCGGCGCAGACAAAGATCGAAAAATCCGTACCCGGCTGCTGGCGGCTGGACGAGGCCATGAACAGCGCATACAGCGCCACCATCTCCATATAACGATGCACGCTCAAACCCACGGCGAGGACTGCCAACGATGTGGTGCCCCCCAGCCAGTGCAACGAATGCGCCAGGAACAACGCAAAGGCCAGCACACGCAAGGCACTCAAGCCCAGCAGCACCTGGCTGCGGCTGCGCTGCCGCAACCACTGTGCCGCCAGCCAACTGCCCAGCAAGCCGGCCAGCGCAGCGCCACTGCCGGCAATCACCCCCACTTCGCTCAAGCTCAGGCCGCTGTGCAGCAGGTAGCTGCTTTCCATGGAGCGCAGCATGCCTTCACTCAGCCGATAAACAGCGGCCAGGCCCAGAATCGCCCAGACACCGGGGCGCACAAAGAACTGCTGGATGCTGGGGCGCGCAGGCTCTGCAGCAGCGCTGTCTTGCGCATCCTCCTCGGCGGCAGCAGGCATGCCTTCGTCCATCCACGGCAGCGCCAGCAGGGGCAGCAAAGACAGCGCGGCCATCAACAGCATGGTGGCTTGCCAGCCCCACTGATCGACCAGGGCCATGGCCAAGGTGCCGCCCAGCAGCACACCACCGGCCACCGATGCGGCCTGTATCGCATTGCCCCGGCCCAGCTCATCGCTGCGCAGCTGCTGCGTGGCATAGCCGTCGGTGGCGATATCCTGCGTGGCGATGCTGAGCGCCAGACACATGCCGATGCAGACAATCGTGGTGATGGACGCCTGCGGCCCCACCCAGGCCAGTGCGCCAATCGCCAGCACCGACGCCAGCTGGGTGCAGACAATCCAGCCCCGGCGGTGGCCCCAGCGCAGTGGGCGCAAGCGGTCCACCCAGGGCGCCCACAAAAACTTCAGCACCAGCGGCAGCATCAGGATGGACAGCATACCCACCTGCTGCAAAGGCATGCCGGCAGCGCGCAGTGCGGCGGGCACCGTCATGATCATCAGATACGACGGCACGCCCTGCGCAATATAGAGCGCCACCAGCACCGCCCAAAACTGCCAGGGGCGATGCGCCGCGTTCAAGCTTGCGCCCTGGGTTTGCACACCTGCCGCCATCAGTATTCAACGCTGTAGTTCAGCGAGAAGGTGCGCCCGCGGCCATAGAACGCAAAGGTTTGCGGTGACACCGCACCCACGCCGTACAAGGCCATCGCGCGCTGCGACCAGGTCGTCAGGTACTGCTTGTCCAGCAGGTTCTGGATACCGACGTTGAGGCGGCCGACCGGCAGCTTGACGCCACCCATCAGGTCCAGCACCGTGAAGCCATCGATCTTGCCCGCGCTGTCATCCTTGAGCCTGAACATGTGGGAGGCCTGCAGGCGCAGTTGCCAGGGGTTCGGGCTCCACTGCACATAGGTCGACAGCTTGGAGGGGCTCGCCGTCATGATGGACTGCTTGGCCCAGCTGCCGTTTTGCCGCGTCTCCGAGCGGATCCACAGTGCATTGCCACCCAGCGCCCAGTTCTTGGCAACGGCAACGTCCAGGCTTCCTTCCCAGCCGTAGTTGCGCCGCTTCTCATCGAGCACATTGATGGTCACATTGTTGTTGGCGTTGTTGAGCTGCAAGGTCTGGTCAGACCAGGCATAGAACAGCGCAGACTGCAGCTTGACGGCACCGCTGGCCTGCTTGAAGCCCCATTCCACCTGCCGCGTCTTGATGCCTTGCAGCGGAGAGCTTTTCGGATCGATGCCGCTGACCAGTTGCCAATGCGTGCCATTGGCCTGGTAGTTGCCCTGGCCATAGTACTTGCCTGGGTCCGGCAGCTCAAAGCCTTCGGCGTAGTTGAGCCAGGTGCTGCGCGCAGCATCGATCTGGTAGCGCGCCCCCAGGTTGAACAGGCTCACGTTGTAGCTGTTCTTGCCGCCAGGGATCGCATCGGCCGAGTTGCCACGGCCCAGCAGCATGTAGAGCTGCTGGGTGTAGCCCACAAAATCGTCCACCTGCAAGTCGGTGCGTTGGTAACGCAGGCCGCCGTTCAAAGTCCACTGCGGGTTCAGCTTCCACTCAGCCTGGGCAAAGGCTGCAGCGGTATTGACGCGGTAGCCCGGGTAGCGGCCGGTGCTGCCGATTTGCCGGTTGACCATGCCGCCGCTGGCCAGCGCCTGCGCGGTATCGAACACGGTGGCACTGCCATCAAAGCTCTCGCGGTCCCAATCCAGGCCATAGCGCACACTCAGGTCGCCCCAGGACTGGGCCAGCGCGGCCTTCAGGCCCCAGGTGTCTGTGTTCTGGTGGGAGGCGGTCACAACGGAGCTGGGGAAAGGCGCAAAGTCCAGCTTCTCCTGCCGCCAGAAGGCCTGCAGATACAGGTCCTGGTCGCCCCAGACCTTGGCGGCATGGTAGTCGGCATTGAACATGGCCCGCTCGGTCTGCGGCATCACATCGCTGACAAAGCCGCCCCGCTGCTCCAAGAGCTCCGGCTTGCCACCCATGATGCCTACCAGGTTGGGGCCGCCATACAGGTAGGAGGAACCATCAAAGCGGTTGCGGTAGTACTGCGCGGTCAGGCCCAGGCTTTGCTCGGGGCTGATCTTGATCTGCACATTGCCCAGCACATCCACCCCCTTGGTGTTCTGGGCATCGGTCTGGGCAATGTCGGTGCGCACCGGCTTGCCCTTGCCGTCATAAAAACTGCCATTGTTTTGCAGCGCGATGCCCAGGCGCGCCTGCACCTGCTCATTGCCACCGGCAATGGATTGGGCCAGCCGGTATTGGTGGTCGCGCGAGCCCTGGAAGCCGGAGGTGACCCCCACTTCGCTGCCCAGCTGCAGGCCAGCGGCGCTGCCTTTTTTGGTGATGATGTTGACAATACCGCCGGTGGCGCCGCCCCCGTACAAGGCGCTGGCACCTGACAGCACCTCGATACGGTCAATATTGAACGGGTCGATCGCATCGAGCTGCCGGGCCGTGCCGCGCGAGCTGTTGAGCGAGACGCCATCGACCATGACCAGCATGGTGCGCCCGCGCAGGTTCTGGCCAAAATTGCTGCGCGACTGCCCGCCCAGGTCAATCCCCGGCACCAGCTGCCCCAGGGCCTCGGCCACACTTTTGCCAGCCGTCACTTGCTGCTGCAGTTGTTCGCTGTCGATGACCTGGGTGGTCTGCGCCAGCTCGCTGCGGATGCTGGGCGCGGCCGATGCCACCACATGCTGCACCGCCAATGGGGTGTCTGCCTCGGCGCCTTCAGACTCTGCGGCCGCAGCCGCCATCTGTGCCTGCGCGCTGCTGGCCAATACCCCGATAGCCAGGCTGATGGGCGCCATCGTCCATCCACCACCCCATTTGTTCCGCTGAGCTGGGACCGACCGCCCCTGATTTTGCATAGCTACGCCTTTTGTTCTCTTACAACGACAGCGGAAAAGCTTAATTGGAAGAGAATGGGAAGTCTTTTCTCTTGAGAACAATTCTCATTTAAATGAAACCCAAGGCCGCATTTCTCAGCAAGGACCAGGTGCTCAGCCAGTGGCAGCACTGCATGTGGGCGCATACGGTGAGCGAAGCACAGGCGCAAGAGTTGGTGCACGCCCATCTGCAGCTGCGCCATGTGCATGCGGGCCAGTACCTGTGGAAGGCGGGCGACGTCCCCACGGGTTGGACCGGTGTCACGCGCGGCGCAGCCAAAATCTGCGTGCCCACGCCCGATGGCCGCTCCATCACCTTGTGCGGCTATGCGGGCAGCTGGTTTGGAGAAACCTATTTGCTACGCCCGCACATGGCCATGGACTGCGATGCCATCGCCTTGCATGACCTGACCATGCTGACATTGCCTGCCCACGCCTTCCACGCGCTGCGCCGGCAATCTGCCACGTTCAGCCAGTTTTTGCTGGAGCTGATGGCCGAGCGCAGCCACCAATTGATGCGCCTGCTGACCGCCAAGCAATGCCTGAGCGTCACCGGCCGGGTCGCGCAAAGCCTGGGCTCCCTCATCACACCGCTGAACTTTCCCTTCCCCGATGCCGGCTTGCTCAACATCACCCAAAGCGAGCTGGCTGATTTCTGCCAGGTCTCGCGTGCCCGCTTCAATGAAGCCTTGCTGGAGCTGGAAAAGCAAGATTTGCTGGAAGTGGGCTACCGTACGGTGCGGCTGAAAGATATTGAGGGTTTGAGGCGCTACGAGTACTGAGGAGACTTTGGCACTTTTATCATCCGTTGACCAAGGCAGCCCCAGGCGCATTTGTCCGGCAGTCTCGGCTTGGATGACGGCCCAACAGACAGAGAATGGGAACGCGGCCATGGGGCTCAAGCCTCTGCTGCTGCACCGGTGTTCGCAGCAATACCGATGCCCAAAAGAAAAAGCGCCCACTGAAAAACCAGTGAGCGCCTTTTTGGCTTGTATGGTGGAGCTGGCGGGAATTGAACCCGCGTCCGTCAGCCTTCGTCGAGCAGATCTACATGTTTAGTGTTCTGGTTTGAATCTCGCCTGCAAAGCCGCGCAGACACACGCTGCATTGCAAGCCAGTACCCTTGGATCTTGCCATCTACCAAGGTACCCGGTAGACGGCCAGCTGATGTAAATTCCCTTGCAGCCGGGAGGTATTGCTACCCCCTTGCCCAGCCCATCAACATACTGTTGCAAGGCTCACCGGATTTAAGCGGCGAGTGCGAAACGTTCGTCGTTTGCAGTTAGTTTTTTGAACGGAGATTTACGAGCGTCATTCAAGCTCGACATGCACCACACCGATCCCGAACCCACGTCGAAACCAGGACAGCCCCATAGCATCTATTTTAGGCCAGATTCAGCCGTTTCAAGAGCTCGTGTGGAGAATTGATGACATCATCGGCCTCCCAATGCGCGACCGACTGCTTTTCGCCCAGGTAGCCGTAGACAGCGGCGACGGTGTGCATGCCGGCGGCCTTGCCCGCGATGATGTCGCGCTCGTCGTCACCCACATAGACGCAGTCCTGCGGATCGACGCCAATGCGGCGTGCTGCTTCAAAGAGCGGCTCGGGATGGGGCTTGGCATGCGGTGTGGTGTCGCCACTCACGACGGCGCCGGCACTGGCAAACAAGGCCATCTGGCGCGACAGCGGCTCGGTAAAGCGCTTGGACTTGTTGGTCACCACGCCCCAGTGCAGCTGGCGCGCCACAATGCTGGCCAGCATGTCGGACACGCCATCGAACACGGTGGTGTCTTGCGTCATGCGGCGTTCGTAGTTCTGGAAGAACTCCTCGCGCATCGTGGGGAACTCGGCATCCTCGGGCTGCATGCCAAAGGCCACGCGCAGCATACCGCGCGCGCCCGATCCGGCATACGGCCGGTAATCGGCCATCGGCAAGGATGGCATGCCTCTTGCCACCCGCATCTGGTCTGCAGCGGCGCCCAGATCCGGGGCGCTGTCAATCAGGGTTCCGTCCAGGTCGAACAGAATGGCGCGTATCGATCTTTGCATCAGCCGGGCTTTCGGGTTGCGATCATGTAGTTGACGCTGGTGTCTTCATTGAGCCAGTAGCGCTGCGTCAAGGGATTGAACTGCAGGCCCTTGCTGTGCGCATGCACCAGGCCGGCGCTGCGGCAGTAGTGGGCCAGCTCCGAGGGACGGATGAACTTGGCAAACTCATGCGTGCCCTTGGGCAGCATCTGCAAGATGTATTCCGCACCTACAATCGCCAGCGCAAAGGCCTTGGCATTGCGGTTGATGGTCGAGAAAAACACCCAGCCGCCGGGCTTGACCAGGTCATGGCAGGCCTGGACCACCGATGCGGGGTCGGGCACGTGCTCGAGCATCTCCATGCAGGTGACGGTATCAAAGCTCTCGGGCTGCAGCTGTGCCAGCGTCTCGACGGCGATTTCCTGGTAGGTGATACTGGGGGTTTGCGCCTCCAGCGCATGGAGCTGGGCCACGCGCAGCGCCTTGGTGGCCAGGTCGATGCCGGTCACGGTGGCGCCCTTGCGCGCCATCGAGTCGCTCAAAATGCCGCCGCCGCATCCCACATCCAGCACCTTCTGGCCATTCAAGGGACTGAAGGCATTGATCCACTCCAATCGCAGTGGATTGATCTGGTGCAAGGGTTTGAAGTCACTGTCCGGATCCCACCAGTGCATGGCGAGCTCGGAAAACTTGGCCAATTCGGCCGGATCGGCATTCACAGTCTGGTTCATGGCCTGATTGTCCACCATCTGCAGGCGCATTCAGGCATAAAAAAAGCCCCACGAATGGGGCTTTTTTGCGCAGGGGCAGAAGAATTACTTCTGGGTGCCCACCACTTCGATTTCCACGCGACGGTTCTTGGCGCGGCCAGCTGCAGTCTTGTTGTCTGCCACTGGTTGCTTTTCGCCCTTGCCTTCGGTGTACACGCGGCTCTTGTCGATGCCCTTGGACACCAGGTAAGCCTTCACAGCTTCAGCGCGACGCACGGACAGCTTTTGGTTGTAAGCATCGGAGCCGATGGAGTCGGTGTGACCCACAGCGATGATCACTTCCAGGTTGATGTTCTTCACCTTGGAAGCCACATCGTCCAGCTTAGCCTTGCCTTCTGGCTTCAGCACCGACTTGTCGAAGTCGAAGAATGCGTCAGCAGCGTAGGTGACCTTTTGGGTCTGGGCAACTGGAGGAGCCACTGGAGCTGGTGCAGGAGCAGCTGGGGTAGCAGCAGGTGCTGGTGCGGGTGCTTCAGCAGCCTTCACCAGGGCACCGTCGCAGCCTTCAGCAGCGGTAGCAGGGGTCCAGTTAGCATCGCGCCAGCACAGTTCGTTGGTACCGTTCTTCCAGACCAACTCACCACTGCCGTTTTGCCAGTTGTCAACTACTTTGCCGCCATCAGCAGCCTTAATTTGTGCTCCAGCGGCGGTTGCAAGCGCTGCAGAGGCAAACAACATCGCCACTTTGTTCAGTTTCTTCATGGTTCTCCTCTTGGGGAAAAAGCCGCAGCCGCGCTGCGAATCAAGACGTCGTCAGTGACCATCACCAAAAACGTTCTTACTTATTGTGCCATAGGCGTACCGGATCGCCATAGTTATCTGTAGCGCCAACGGTAAGACAAAAGCGCATTGGGCCTAGAATGTTGCCCACATGCAACATCAGCTTGCGCCTAAAATGCCTCTTGTACTTCGCCACCTATGCACGCACTATGACCCAGTTTGCTAAAGAAACATTGCCGATCAGCCTGGAAGAGGAAATGCGCCGCAGCTACCTCGATTACGCGATGAGCGTGATCGTTGGCCGCGCTCTCCCAGATGCCCGTGACGGCATGAAACCGGTGCACCGCCGGGTTCTGTATGCGATGCATGAGCTGAACAACGATTGGAACCGCCCTTATAAGAAGAGCGCGCGTATTGTGGGTGACGTGATTGGTAAGTACCACCCGCACGGTGACAGCGCCGTCTACGACACCATCGTGCGCATGGCCCAGGATTTTTCGCTGCGCCATATGCTGGTCGATGGCCAGGGTAACTTCGGCTCGGTGGACGGCGACAGTGCTGCGGCCATGCGGTATACCGAAATCCGCCTGTCCAAGATCGCCCATGAAATGCTGGCCGATATCGACAAGGAAACCGTGGACTTCGGCCCCAACTATGACGGCTCCGAAAGCGAGCCGCTGGTGCTGCCCGCGCGCGTTCCCAATCTGCTGATCAATGGATCGGCCGGTATTGCGGTGGGTATGGCCACCAATATTCCTCCGCACAACCTGAATGAAGTGGTGGATGCCTGCCTGCACCTGCTGCACCACCCCGACGCCTCGGTCGATGACCTGATGGAGATCGTGCCCGCGCCCGACTTCCCCACCGCCGGCATCATCTACGGCATCAATGGCGTCAAGGAAGGCTACCGCACCGGCCGCGGCAAGATCGTGATGCGCGCCAAGGTGCACTTTGAAGATATCGACAAGGGCCAGCGCCAGTCGATCATCGTCGACGAGCTCCCCTACCAGGTCAACAAGAAGACCTTGCAGGAGCGCATGGCCGAGCTGGTGCATGAGAAGAAGATCGAAGGCATCAGCCATATCCAGGACGAATCGGACAAGTCCGGCATGCGCCTGGTGATCGAGCTCAAGCGCGGCGAAGTGCCCGAGGTGGTGCTCAACAACCTGTACAAGCAGACCCAGCTGCAGGACACCTTCGGCATGAACATGGTGGCGCTGGTCAATGGCCAGCCCAAGCTGTGTAACCTGAAGGACCTGATCAAGGTCTTCCTGGAGCACCGCCGTGAAGTGGTGACGCGCCGCACCGTGTATGAGCTGCGCAAGGCACGCGATCGCGGCCATGTGCTCGAAGGTCTGGCTGTGGCGCTGGCCAATATCGATGACTTCATCGCCATCATTCGCAATGCGCCCACACCCCCGGTGGCCAAGGCCGAGCTGATGACCAAGAGCTGGGACAGCAAGCTGGTGCGCGAGATGCTCACCCGCACGCGCACCGATGGCGGCGTCATCAATGCCGACGACTACCGCCCCGAAGGCCTGGAAGTGGAATTCGGCATGCAGCAGGACGGCCTCTACCGCCTGTCCGAGACGCAGGCGCAGGAAATCCTGCAAATGCGTCTGCAGCGCCTGACCGGTCTGGAGCAGGACAAGATCGTTGCCGAGTACAAGGACATCATGGCGGTCATCGAAGACCTGCTGGACATCCTGGCCAAGCCCGAGCGCGTCTCGACCATCATCGGCGAAGAGCTGGTGGCCCTGAAGACCGAGTTCGGCCAGACCAAGCTGGGTGCACGCCGCAGCCAGGTGGAATACAGCGCGCAAGACCTGTCCACCGAAGACCTGATCACCCCGACCGACATGGTGGTGACCTTGTCGCACACCGGCTATATCAAGAGCCAGCCGCTGAGCGAGTACCGCTCGCAAAAGCGCGGCGGGCGCGGTAAGCAGGCCACCGCCACTAAGGAAGACGACTGGATCGACCAGCTCTTTATCGCCAACACGCACGACTACTTGCTGTGCTTCTCCAACCGGGGCCGCCTGTACTGGCTCAAGGTCTGGGAAGTGCCTGCCGGCTCGCGCGGCTCGCGCGGTCGCCCCATCGTCAACATGTTCCCGCTGCAGGACGACGAGAAGATCAACGTGGTGTTGCCGCTGACCGGTGAATACCGCAGCTTCCCGGCCGATCACTATGTGTTCATGGCCACCCGCATGGGCACGGTCAAGAAGACCTCGCTGGACGAGTTCAGCAACCCGCGCAAGGCCGGCATCATCGCCGTGGGCCTGGACGATGGCGACGTGCTGATTGGCGCGGCGCTGACCGAAGGCCGCCACGATGTGATGCTGTTCAGCGATGGCGGCAAGGCCGTGCGCTTTGATGAAAACGATGTGCGCCCCATGGGCCGCAATGCGCGCGGCGTGCGCGGCATGAACATCGACGACAGCCAGAACCTGATCGCGATGCTGGTGGCCGAGCAGCACCCGGCCGAAGTCGAAGCGCGCAAGGCCAAGGACGCGCTGGACAACCTGCAGATCCGCGACAAGGAATTGCAGGACGCCCAGGCACCAGCGGCTGACATTGACGCGGTGCGCAAGCAGATCGACGACGCCCGCGCTGCGCTGGAAGCGGCCGACCTGGCGGCCATTGCCGCACTGGGCGAGCTGCCACGCGAGACCTTGCACAGCGTGCTGACCGCCACCGAAAACGGCTACGGCAAGCGCACCTCGATCGTTGAATACACCCGCCACGGCCGTGGCACCAAGGGCATGATCGCGATCCAGCAGTCGGAACGCAACGGCAAGGTCGTGGCCGCCACCCTGGTGAGCCCGGATGACCAGATCATGCTGATCACCGACACCGGCGTGCTGGTGCGCACCCGGGTGGCCGAGATCCGCGAGATGGGCCGCGCCACACAGGGCGTGACCCTGATCAGCCTGGATGCAGGCGCCAAGCTGAGCGGGCTGCAGCGCATTGTCGAGAACGATGCGCAGGCGGACGAGAACGCCGAGGCTGACGGTGCCGATGGCGCCGAAAACGCCCAGGGGGCGGACGGCAACGACGCCGCAAGCCCGGCAGACGGCTCCTAAGCCCGCACAGAAAAAGCCATGTTGCGACATGGCTTTTTCCTGCCCTTTATGCTCCTTTTTCCATAGCTATCACCGCTCGCTGTGCGAGCCAACAAGGCCTTCCATGCAACGCCCCTATAACTTCTCGGCCGGTCCGGCCGCCATCCCTGAAGACGTGCTGCAGCAAGCAGCCAGCGAGATGCTGGACTGGCGCGGCAGCGGCATGAGCGTGATGGAGATGAGCCACCGCGGCAAGGAGTTCATCTCGATCTGCGAGAAGGCCGAGGCCGATTTCCGCCAGCTGCTGGCCGTGCCGAAGAACTTCCACATCCTGTTCATGCAAGGCGGAGGCCTGGCGGAAAACGCCATCGTGCCGCTGAACCTGTCGCAAGGCGGCGCCGTCGATTTTGTCGTCACCGGCAGCTGGAGCCAGAAGTCGACCAAGGAAGCGGCCAAGTTCTGCAACGCTGCCGTGGCTGCGACCGACGAAGCCCAGGGCTTTACCCATATCCCCGACCCCGCCAGCTGGAAGCTGCGTGCCGATGCGCGCTATGTGCACATCTGCAGCAACGAGACCATCAATGGCGTGGAGTTCCAGCAGCTGCCCGACCTCGCCAGCCTGGGCTGCCAGGCGCCGCTGGTGATCGATTTCTCGTCGCATGTGGCATCGCGCAAGGTGGACTGGAGCCGCGTGGGCCTGGCTTTTGGCGGCGCGCAGAAGAACCTGGGCCCGGCGGGCCTGACCCTGGTCGTCGTGCGCGACGACCTGCTCGGCCACGCGATGGCCATGTGCCCCAGCGCCTTCAACTACCGCTTGGTGGCCGACAACCAGTCGATGTACAACACGCCACCCACCTGGGGCATCTACATTGCCGGCCTGACCTTTGAATGGATCTTGCGCCAGCAAGAAGGCGCTGCCAGCGGCGTTGCCGCGCTGGAAGCGCGCAACAGCGCTAAGGCCGAGCTGCTCTACCAGGCCATCGATGGCTCGCAGCTCTACGAGAACCGCGTGGCGCGCGACTGCCGCTCGCGCATGAATGTGCCCTTCTTCCTCAAGGATGAGTCACGCAACCAGGCATTTCTGGATGGCGCCAAGGCGCGCGGTCTGCTGCAGCTCAAGGGCCACAAGTCGGTCGGCGGCATGCGCGCCAGCATCTACAACGCCATGCCACTGGCAGGCGTGCAGGCGCTGGTGGACTATATGCAAAGTTTTGAAAAACAGGGCTGATCAGCAACGCCCCGGTTTTGCCCGGGAAACACTCTTACGTTATTCTTACTGGCTGGCAGTCTCCCCGGGAGCTGCCCGCATCGCACACCCAGGCCACCATGAGCACTTCACCCCAAGCGTCCCCCGAACTCGCCGCACTGCGTGTCCAGATTGACAATCTCGACACGCAGCTGCTGACCTTGCTGAACCAGCGCGCCCTGGTTGCCGAACGGGTGGGCGAGCTGAAAAAGCGCGAAGGCACGCCCTTCTTCCGCCCAGACCGGGTCGCCCAGGTCATCCAGAAGATTGAAAACGCCAACCCTGGCCCCTTGAAGGCCGCCCATGTCTCGGCCATCTGGCGCGAGATCATGTCCGCCTGCCTGGCGCTGGAATCGCCCCAGCGCGTAGCCATCCTGGGCCCGGCCGGCACCTTCTGCGAAGAAGCGGCCATCCAGTACTTTGGCGGCGCTGCCGACATCAAGTACTGCAACAGTTTTGAAGAGGTCTTCCATTCCACCGCTGCTGGCAGCGCCCAGTTTGGTGTCGTCGGTGTGGAAAACTCGAACGAAGGCGTGGTCACGCGCTCGCTGGACATGTTCCTGCACACGCCCTGCCATGTGGTGGGCGAGGTGAGCCTGCTGATCCGCCACAACCTGATGCGCACGACCAACTCGCTCGAAGGCATCGAGGTCGTGGCCGCGCATCCCCAGGCGCTGGCGCAGTGCCAGGGCTGGCTGTCCAAGCACCTGCCCCATGCCGAGCGCCGCCCGGTCGAGAGCAATGCCGAAGGCGCGCGCCTGGCGGCCCTGCACCCGAACATGGCCGGCATCGCCGGCGAGCGTGCGGCCCAGCAGTACGGCCTGCACATCATCAGCCACGCCATCCAGGATGACGCCTACAACCGCACGCGCTTTGCCATCATCTGCCTGCCCCACACGCTGGCCACGCCCGAGCCCAGTGGCAAGGACTGCACCAGCCTGGTCGTCTCGGTGCCCAACCGGCCCGGTGCCGTGCATGAGCTGCTGATGCCGCTGAGCAAGCATGGCGTGTCGATGACGCGCTTCGAATCCCGCCCGGCCCGCACCGGCCAGTGGGAATACTATTTCTATATTGATCTGGACGGCCACCCGTCGCAGCCCCATGTGGCCAAGGCCCTGGATGAGCTGCGCGCGCTGTGTGCGTTCTACAAGGTGCTCGGCGCCTACCCTGTCGGGAGTTGAATCGGTGAAAAAGTTTGAACATATGGCGCTGATCGGCTGCGGGCTGATGGGCGGCTCATTTGCCCTTGCAGCCAAACGGGCGGGGCTGGTCAAACGCATTGTCGGCTACAGCAAGTCGCCATCCACCACCAGCCGCGCGCGCCAGATGGGCGTCATTGATGAAGAGGCCAGCTCGGCCCTGCAGGCCGTCTCGGGCGCCGATCTGGTGCTGCTGGCCATCCCGGTCGCCTCGACCGAGTCGACGCTGGCCAACATCAAGCACCTGATCAACCCCGACACCCTGGTGATGGATGTCGGCTCGACCAAGATGGATGTGGTGGCTGCCGCGCGCCGCGCACTGCGCGACCGCTTTGGCTGCTTTGTGCCGGCCCACCCGATCACCGGCAAGGAAGTCTTTGGCGTGGACCACGCCGACGTCAACCTCTACCGCGATGCCCAGGTGGTGCTCACCCCGACTGAGCTGACCAAGGTCGCCCAGCTGCGCCAGGCCGAGGCCATCTGGAAGGCCATTGGCACCCATGTGACCAGCATGGCGCCCGAGCAGCACGATGCCGCATTGGCCGCCAGCAGCCACGCGCCGCACCTGGTGGCCATGGCCTATATGAACTCGCTGCTGTCGCAAGACGGCGCGCACCGCATGCTGTCGCTCGCCGGCCCCGGTTTTCGCGATTTCACCCGCATTGCCGCGGCCGAGCCGCAGATGTGGCGCGATATCTTCCTGGCCAACCGCAGCGAGATCCTCAAGCAGATCCAGTCGCTGCAGCACATGCTGGGCAGCTACGAGGCCGCGTTGCTGAGCGACGACCAGCCCGCGCTCGAGCAGCTGCTGCGCGAGGCCAGCGGCACCCGCGCGCAGTGGAAGCAGGGCAAGCTCTACACGCCAGAGTCGCTGTCCAAGCACAAAACCACCGCTTGATCGGCGCAGCACCAGCACTGGCCCAGCCGGTGGACCGATAATAGCCAGTGGCGCTACCTGATAACGGGCAGCGCCACCTTCGTTTGCGACCACCGCGCCGCCTGCGCAGCAGGCCTGGCGCAACCACCCCACAGCAGAGCCCCGCCATGTTCTCCACTGCATTTCTCGATATCCCCGCCTTGCAAAGCGCCCATGGTGAAGTGCAGCTGCCCGGCTCCAAGAGCATCTCCAACCGCGTGCTGCTGCTGGCCGCGCTGAGCGCGGGCACCACCACCATCCATGACCTGCTCGATTCCGACGACACCCAGGTGATGCTGCGTGCGCTCGAGCAACTGGGCTGCGCCGTGGTGCGCAGCACCGACCCGGCCCACCTCAACAGCTACCACATCACCGGCATTGCCGGCCAGCTGGCGCCCGCGCTGGCCGCCCGCAGCACCGCGCTGTTCCTGGGCAATGCCGGCACGGCCATGCGGCCGCTGACCGCTGCGCTGGCTTTGCTCGGCGGCCAGTTCGAGATGAGCGGTGTGCCGCGCATGCACGAGCGCCCCATCGGTGACCTGGTCGATGCGCTGCGCCAGCTGGGCTGCCAGATCGACTACCTGGGCAACGAGGGCTTTCCGCCACTGCGCATCCAGCCCGTGACGGCCGCGCAGCTGCAGCTGAACACGCCCATCACCGTGCGCGGCGATGTCTCCAGCCAGTTCCTGACCGCCCTGCTGATGGCCCTGCCCTTGGTCGCCACGCGCCAGGACATCGTGATCGAAGTCGCCGGCGAGCTGATCTCCAAGCCCTACATCCATATCACCCTGGAGCTGCTCAAGCGCTTTGGCATCCAGATCAAGAATGAGCAGTGGCAGCGCTTTACCGTGTTGGCCGGCAGCCGTTACCAGTCGCCGCACGAAATCCATGTCGAGGCCGATGCCTCGTCGGCCAGCTACTTCATCGCGCTGGGCGCCATTGCCGCCAGCAAGGGCAGCCGGCCCAATGCGCAGGGCGGCACCTCCAGCGTGGACCGGGTCGTCAAGGTCGTGGGCGTGGGCGCGCAGTCGATCCAGGGCGATATCCGCTTTGTCGATGCCGCCCGTGCGATGGGTGCGGCCATCACCAGCGGCCCCAACTGGCTGGAGATCCGCCGGGGCGCCTGGCCGCTGCAGGCCATCGACATGGACTGCAACCACATCCCCGACGCAGCGATGACCCTGGCCGCGATGGCGCTGTACGCCAATGGCACGACCACCTTGCGCAATATCGCCAGCTGGCGCGTCAAGGAAACCGACCGGCTGACCGCGATGGCCATCGAGCTGCGCAAGCTCGGCGCTGTCGTGGTGGAAGGCGCGGACTACCTGACCATCACCCCGCCCGCGAACCGCGAGGCCTGGAAGCCCGCCAGCATCCACACCTATGACGACCACCGCGTAGCGATGTGCTTCTCGCTGGCCGCCTTCAACCCCGCCGGCCTGCCGGTGCGCATTGAAGACCCCAAGTGCGTGGCCAAGACCTTCCCCGGCTACTTCGAGGCCATGTTCTCGGCCGTGCGCGCCGTGCCCGGCTCGATTCCGGTGATCTGCATTGATGGGCCCACCGCCTCGGGCAAGGGCACCGTGGCCTCGGCCGTGGCCGAGCAGCTGGGCTACCACCTGCTTGACTCGGGCGCGCTCTACCGCATCACCGGCCTGGCCGCCACCCGCGCCGGCATCCCGATCGATGCCGAGCATGCCAGCCAGATTGCCGCGCTGATTGCGCAGATGGACATCCAGTTCGGCGCCGACCATGGCGTGCGGCTCGATGGCGAGGACATCAGCCTGGCCATCCGCAGCGAAGAAGCGGGCATGAACGCCTCCCTGGTCTCGGCGCTGCCCGCCGTGCGCCAGGCGCTGGTGCAGGCCCAGCATGATTTTCGCCAGCTGCCCGGCCTGGTCGCTGACGGCCGCGACATGGGCACGGTGATTTTCCCGCTCGCCCCTTTGAAGGTCTATCTGACGGCCAGCGCCGCCAAGCGCGCCGAGCGCCGCCATAAACAGTTGATTGAAAAAGGAATACCGGCTACAATAGCCGACCTTCGTGCTGACCTTGAGGCGCGGGACGCGCGCGACATGAACCGCGCCACCGCCCCCTTGCATGCAGCGCAGGATGCATTCTTGCTGGACAACTCCGAGATGAGCGTGGACAACGCGGTCGCTCAGGTGCTGTCCTGGTGGGAAAAGCGACAGCCGTTTGGCAAAGAACAGGCCTGAGGCGCCCACCGCGCCCCTTCTCCTGCCTTTGGCGGCGGTGTTACCCGCCCCTGCAACCTTCTACTGGTGGATCTAACCGCCATGGGTTGCCGGGTTGTTTAACTTTGAACCCCGTGGTGTCACAACCACACAACCTGCACGGCCAGCCATAAAAACGTCAGCAATAGTGCTGCCGGAAACCTGCCCGTGTCTAAGGAAATACATGTCTGAATCTTTTGCCGCCCTTTTTGAAGAGTCGTTGACACGCACCGAAATGCGTCCTGGCGAAGTGATCACTGCTGAAGTCGTGCGCGTTGAGCACAACTTCGTGGTGGTGAACGCCGGCCTGAAGTCCGAAGCCTATGTGCCAATCGACGAATTCAAGAACGACCAGGGCGAAATCGAAGTCCAAGTGGGTGACTTCGTGTCCGTGGCCATCGGTTCCATCGAAAACGGCTACGGCGACACCATTCTGTCGCGCGACACCGCCAAGCGTCTGGCTTCCTGGCTGGCCCTGGAAAAGGCGCTGGAATCGGGCGAATTCGTGACCGGTACCACCTCCGGCAAGGTCAAGGGCGGCCTGACCGTTCTGGTCAACGGCATCCGTGCCTTCCTGCCAGGCTCGCTGATCGACACCCGTCCGATCAAGGACCTGACCCCTTACGAAAACAAGACCCTGGAATTCAAGGTCATCAAGCTCGACCGCAAGCGCAACAACGTGGTGCTGAGCCGCCGCGCTGTGGTGGAAGCCTCGATGGGCGAAGAGCGCGCCAAGCTGATGGAAACCCTCAAGGAAGGCTCCATCGTTCAAGGCGTGGTCAAGAACATCACCGAATACGGTGCGTTCGTGGACCTGGGCGGTATCGACGGCCTGCTGCACATCACCGACATGGCATGGCGCCGCGTGCGTCACCCATCCGAAGTGGTGACCGCTGGCCAGGAAATCACCGCCAAGATCCTGAAGTTCGACACCGAAAAGAACCGTGTCTCGCTGGGTCTGAAGCAAATGGGCGATGATCCATGGATGGGCGTGTCGCGCCGTTATCCATCGAGCACCCGTCTGTTCGGCAAGGTCACCAACATTGCCGACTACGGCGCGTTCGTGGAACTGGAACCAGGCATCGAAGGTCTGGTGCACGTGTCCGAAATGGACTGGACCAACAAGAACGTTGCGCCTTCCAAGCTCGTGACCCTGGGCGACGAAGTCGAAGTCATGGTTCTGGAAATCGACGAAGACAAGCGTCGTATCTCCCTGGGCATGAAGCAGTGCAAGGCCAACCCATGGCAAGAATTCGCGCAGAACACCAAGCGTGGTGACCGCGTGAAGGGCCCGATCAAGTCGATCACCGACTTCGGCGTGTTCGTGGGCCTGGCCTCGGGCATCGACGGTCTGGTTCACCTGTCTGACCTGTCGTGGAACGAAACCGGCGAAGCCGCGGTTCGTAACTACAAGAAGGGCCAGGAAGTGGAAGCCATCGTGCTGGCCGTGGACGTGGACCGTGAGCGTATCTCGTTGGGCATCAAGCAGCTCGACAGCGATGCATTCACCACGTTCGCTACCGTGAACGACAAGGGCCAGATCGTGACCGGCAAGGTCAAGTCTGTGGATGCCAAGGGCGCTGAAATCGACCTGGGCGACGACATCGTCGGCTACCTGCGTGCTTCCGAAATCTCGGTGGACCGCGTGGAAGACGCACGTTCGGTGCTCAAGGAAGGTGATGAAGTTACCGCCGTGGTGACCAATGTGGATCGCAAGAGCCGCAGCATCTCCCTGTCCATCAAGCAGAAGGACCACGCTGAACAGCAAGAAACCATGGCTTCGCTGTCGCAGCAATCGTCCAAGGAAAATGCTGGTACCACCAGCCTGGGCGCACTGCTGCGCGCCAAGCTGGACGCCGACAAGTAATTGACGGCTCCGCTACCGACCCATGCCTTGCCCGTCTTGGTATAGTCGGTAGCTTGCAGACAAGGTGGGCGCCCAGTGCGCCCACCAACGCTTTGACTATTTGATTCACGAAGATTCCACATTCGTATGACCCGATCCGATCTGATTGAAGAGCTTGCCGCTCGATTCCACCAGCTGACGCAGCGGGATGCGGAGCAGGCCGTCAAAACGATTCTGGAGGCCATCGAAGACTCGCTGGTACGCGGACAACGCATCGAGATCCGTGGCTTTGGCAGCTTCACCATCACCCACCGCCAACCCCGCCTGGGCCGCAACCCACGCAGCGGCGAAGCCGTGCAGGTGCCCGCCAAGCGCGTCACCCACTTCAAGCCAGGCAAGGCCTTGCGCGAATCGGTGGACGACCCCAGCAACATCCTGACCTCGACCGCCAGCCCCAAGAACAACGACGAATAAAGCGCCGGCTGAACCACCCGGATGGCCCATCTGCCGCTGGCAGTTGGCAGCCAGCCCAACGAACGCTCCCTGTGGGGCGTTTTTTTATGCCTTGCTATTGCCCACGTTCCCCACGTTGCCCGCTTTCGCAGAGGTAGCTGTGCGGCACACTGCGGATCTGCACCAGCGCTATGCTGGGCGATCCACCCCGTCGCACCATGCCGCAACACCCCCTACCCGGCTCCCTGGACCAAGACCTGCTTCAAAATCTGAACCAGGATCTGGCCCAAACGCTGGCCCAGCACCCCAACCGGCGCCAATGGCTGCAAGGTCTGGGCGCCCTGGGCCTGGCCGCCCAGTTGCCGGCCATCGCGCAGACAGGCAGCGATTCGCCTCTGGCCATGGCCCCCTGGCCGGTCTCGGAGCAGCTGTTTGGCCTGGGCGTTGCCAGTGGCGAGCCCGATGCCAGCAGCGTGGTGCTGTGGACGCGGCTGCTGCCCAGCGCCAGCGCGCCCTTGCTGCGCCCGGTGGCGGTGCACTGGGAGCTGGCCCAGGATGCGCAGTTCCGCCAGATCCTGCGCCAGGGCGAGGCCATGGCCAGCCCGGACGGCGGCCACAGCGTGCATGTGCTGGCCCAGGGGCTGGAGGCCGACCGCTGGTACTACTACCGCTTTCACTGCCAGGGCCAGACCAGCGCCACAGGCCGCACCCGCACCGCGCCAGCCGCTGGTGCGGCGGTGGCCCGGTTGCGCCTGGTCTATGCCTCCTGCCAGCGCTGGGAGCATGGCTACTACGCCGCCTGGCGCCATGCGCGCGAGGACGATCCCGACCTGGTCGTCTTTCTGGGCGACTACATCTACGAATACGCCTCTCCCGCATCCGCTGCCAAGCAACAGCGCAGCCAGCTCGCGCGCCTGCAGCCGCTCTCCCATGCCGTCAGCCTGCAGGACTACCGCGACCGCTATGCGCTGCACAAGAGCGACCCGGACCTGCAGGCCATGCATGCGCACTGCCCCTGGCTGGTGACCTGGGACGACCATGAGGTTGAAGACAACTATGTCGGCGACGATGGCGTGGGCCAGGTCCAGGCCTTTGTCGCCAAGCGCATGGCCGCCTACCAGGCGTTTTACGAGAACATGCCGCTGCGCGCCTCAGTCGCCTGCAAACAGGGTGGCCTGGCCCTGCCCCCGGTCCACACGCCGCTCTACCGCCAACAAAGCTGGGGCGCCTTGGCCGCGATGTGGGTGCTGGATGCACGCCAGTACCGCGATGCCCAGGCCTGCCGCGCAGTCACCGAAAAAAGCCCGGCCTCCGTCAAGGGGGCAGACTGCCCCGACCTGGCGCGCAACAGCCGCAGCTTTCTGGGCTGGAGCCAGGAGCGCTGGCTGGCAGCGCAGCTGGCAGGCAACAGCGCGGCTATGCCCGGGAGCCGGCGCTGGAGCATCATCTGCCAGCAAACGCTGTTTGCGCCTCGCCACTTTCCCAACGGCCGCACCAGTGCCGATACCTGGGATGGCTACCCCGCCGCCCGCCAGCGGCTGCTGCGCGCTATGGAGCAAGCGCAGCTGCGCAACACCGTGCTGCTGGGCGGCGACATCCACCAGAACTATGTCTGCCGCATCCAGGATCCGGAGAGCGCTACTCCAGAACGCGTGCTGGCCAGCGAATTCTGTGGCACCTCGATCAGCTCGCACTCGGGCACCACCCAGGCCCGGGTCGATGCCATCGTGGCCCGCAACCCCCATGTGCTGCTCGCCCGCTGCGATGAGCGCGGCTATGGGCTGTGCGACATCACCCCCAAGCTTTGGACCACCCAGCTGTGCGTGGTCAACCAGCCGCAGTATGCGGACAGTGCCGCCCACACCTTGGCTCGCTTTGTGGTGGAGGACCAGGTCGCCGGGCCGCAATGGGCTTGATCCTGGACTGATCTTGCCGCCGATCCCGTAGCCCTGGGCAGCCTACATTCTGCAACGCCCTGGGGACCTTCTAGCGGCGCTGTCCGCTACGCCTGTCGCGGCAAAGCGGTTAGCATGCCAGACATTGCCGCCACAACAAGGAGATCGCCATGCCACGACTGTCCCCGGGGTCCCGCACCCGCCGCCCGCATCTGCCGCCTTCCCGCACCACGGCCAGCCGCTGGTCGCCGTCTCTGGCGGCAGTCGCTACGGCGGCCTTGCTGGCCGCCTGCAGCAGCCAGCCCCAGCTGCAATACCAGCCCCCGATGGCATCCGACCAGCCCGAAGGCAGCTCCGGCTGGACCGACAAGCCCGGCTGGGCTACCGAGCAATACGCGGTAGCCGCTGCCAACCCCTTGGCCACCGATGCCGGCTACCAGGTGCTGCAAGCGGGCGGCTCGGCCATCGATGCGGCCATTGCCGTGCAACTGGTGCTGGGCCTGGTCGAGCCGCAATCGAGCGGCATCGGTGGTGGCGCCTTTTTGCTGCATGCCCAAGGCAGCCAGGTCGAGGCCTATGACGGCCGCGAGGTGGCGCCGATGGCCGCTGACGAGAACCTGTTCATGCGTGACGGCAAGCCCATGGCCTTTCATGATGCGGTGGTGGGCGGCCGCTCGGTGGGCGTGCCCGGCGCCATCCGCATGCTGGAGATGGCGCACAAGGAGCACGGCAAACTGCCCTGGGCCAGCTTGTTCGAGCCGGCCATCCGCCTGGCCACCGATGGCTTCAAGGTCAGTGCGCGTGTGAACGCGCTCACTGCCCAGGAGAAATTTCTGGGCCAGGATCCGGTCGCCAGCGGCTACTTTCTCGATGCCCATGGCAAGCCCTGGCCCGTGGGCCATCTGCTGAAGAACCCCGAATACGCCGCCGTGTTGCAGGGCATCGCCCAGCACGGCTCCAAGGCGCTGCTCGAAGGCCCGGTGGCCGAGGCCATCGTGCGCAAGGTGCAAGGCCATGCCAGCAACCCCGGCAAGCTCAGCCTGGCTGATCTGGCCGCCTACCAGCCGCTCAAGCGCCAGGCGCTGTGCAGCGATTATTCGCCCAGCGCTGCAGGTGCCCCGGCCAGCCAACCGGCATCGACCCGCAGCTACCGCCTGTGCGGCTTTCCACCGCCCAGCTCGGGCGGCATTGCGGTGGCGCAAATCCTGGGCATCCTGGCCAACACCCCGGCGGGGCAAATGGGTCTGGGTGCCGACGGCCTGCCCAGCGCCGACTGGCTGCACCTCTATGCCGAGGCCTCGCGCCTGGCCTTTGCCGACCGCAACCAGTATGTGGCCGACCCGGCCTTTGTCGGCGCGCCGGCAGGGGATTGGTCGAGCATGCTTAGGCCCGATTACCTGGCCCAGCGCGCCCGCCTGATTGGCGCGCGCAGCATGCAGCAAGCCCAACCCGGGCGGCCAGGCAGCGTGCAGATGGCTTACGCCAGCCAGCCCTACCAGCAGGAATACGGCACCAGCCATATCAGCATCGTGGACCGCTACGGCAATGCGATTGCGATGACCACAACCATCGAAGACCAGTTTGGCTCGCGCCAGATGGTCAACACCGGTCGCGGTCTGGCTGGTGGCTTTCTGCTGAACAACGAGCTGACCGATTTCAGCCTGGCGCCGCGCGATGCGCAGGGCCAGCCCATCGCCAACCGGGTCGAGCCCGGCAAGCGCCCGCGCTCGTCGATGGCGCCCACCCTGGTGTTCGACAAGGCCACCGACCGCCTGGTGATCAGCGCCGGCAGCCCCGGCGGCGCCTGGATCATCCACTACACCACCAAGACCTTGTACGGCATGCTCAACTGGGGCCTGATGCCGCAGCAGGCCATCAACCTGCCCAATTTTGGCAGCCTCAACGGCCCCACCGTGCTGGAGGAAAAGCGGTTCCCCGCCGCCACCGTGCAGGCCCTGCAGGCCCGTGGCGCCGAGGTGAAAGAGCAAAACCTGACCAGCGGCCTGCAGGCGATCTCGCGCGGCGAGGCGCATGGCAAATCCTGGTGGTTTGGCGGTGCCGATCCGCGCCGCGAAGGCATTGTCATGGGCCAGTAAGCGCCCCCTCTGCTTGCCAACCCACGGGCCGCTTGCGGCCCGTTTTTTATCTGCCTGCCATGTACAGAGACTGTCCGCAGCCAACCCTAAAAAGCCTGCTACACCTGGTCACATAGCGCCTGGGCACCGCATTGCTGATTTTGCAGCCCGCCCTCTACAATGCGGGCTCCACGCAAGGCGCGGCACCCAAGCACACCACAAGCTGCGTCCATCCGGTTTCAAACCACAGAGGGGAAAACACATGAAAAAACTAGGCATCGGCATTGCCGCAGCCGTGGCCGTGCTGGCCGCAGGCGGCGCCACCACAGGCTACCTGGTAGGCAACAACATCGAGCAAGGTTTTGCGACCGCCGCCAAGGAGTGGAGCAAGCCGCCGCTGCTGGTGCAGGTGCAGGACTACCAGAAGGGCATTTTCTCGTCGACCGCGCAAACGCTGTGGACGGTGGACACCGGTGAAGAAAAGCTGCAGTTCACCGCCCAGCACGCCATCAGCCACGGCCCGCTGCCCATTGCACACCTGGCAGAAATCGTCTCCACCTTTGCGATCAACCCCGATGCACCGCCCGAGTGGGTGGTGGCCTTCAAGGACAAGGCGCCGCTGGTCTGGAAGAGCAAGGTGGGCTGGTCCAAGAGCACCCAGAACGAGGTGACTTCGCCAGCGTTCAATGGCGAATTTGGCGCGGACAAGCTCGCCTTTGGCGGCTTCAAGTCGGACTTCGAGATGTCTTCCGATTTCAGCCGCATCAAGGGCGATGCATCGATGCCCAGCCTGCTGGTGCAAAGCAAGCCCGGTGAAGAAGACGACGGCCAGGCCTCCGAGATGCTGATGAGTGGCAACACCATGCGCTTTGACATGCACCAGCCCACGGGCCAGGAGTTCATGGTGGGCAGCATCGAGTGGGCGCTTGCCAGCCTCAAGGTCAGCCCCAAAAACGGTGACAGCCCCGCTGAGCTCGCCGACCTGAAAATGGTGGCCGACACCCAGTTGCAAGGCGAAGTGGTCAACACCACGATCAACGCGTCGATCAAATCCTTTGTGCAAAAGGACCACAAGATCGACGACATGGTGATGGACCTGGGCCTGCACAACCTCGATGCCGGCTGGCTGAACCAGTTCACCAAGGAGTCGCAGAAGATCCAGAGCGATCCGCAGGCCATGCAGATGCTGCTGATGCAGGGCATGCAGCAGCTGCTGGCACGCAAGCCCGAGCTGGAAGTCAAGCGCATCAGCTGGCGCACGGCCGAAGGCAAGGCCGAGGTGGCAGCATCGCTGGCCTACCAGGGTGATGCCGGCAAGCCGCTCAATCCCATGACCGACTTCAAGGCGCTGCTGCGCCTGGACATGCCCAAGCCCGTGCTGCAGTCGCTCTACGCCAGCAAAGTGCGCGAAGCCTATCTGCTGGAGAACGAAGGCGCGGACGACATCGATGCCAAGCAGATCGACAGCGCCGTGCAGCAGGATGTGGATGCGCGCCTGGCGGGCCTCGTGCAAGCGGGCCTGTTGGTGGACAACAAGGACCGTGTGGCCAGCGAGCTGCAATGGACTGACGGCAAGCTGCAAGCCAATGGCAAGCCGCTGGACCAGAACGGCATGATGGGTCTGCTGTCCGCGATGCCCTAAGTTGCAAGAGCCTGCGTGGCCAGTCTACGGGCCACGGACAAAAAACAAGCCCGTCATCTTCACGATGGCGGGCTTTTCTGTTGCCGCTTGAGCGACCTGGTGACCAGGCCGCAGCGCCGTATTACTCGACGAATTCTTCGTCGCCGGTCAGGCTTTGCTGGCGCAGTTCATCGTCCTGGCGCAGGTAGGACTTGATCAGGTCAAAGAAGCTGTCGTAGAAGGTGGCCGAGCTCACCGTCTCGCTGCCTACCTTGACCATGGAATCATTGCCGGCAGAAAACGGCAGCGACAGTGAACCCAGCGCGCCCACACCAACACTGGCCGAGTTGCTGCTCTTCTTGAGGTTGTAGGTGTCCTTGAGTGCAGAGACAAAGCCCAGGGTCACCTTGCCGTCCTTGCTGTCGGCAGCGCAGACGACGCGGATGGTGATGATCTGGTGGTTGTCCGTCGCTGGCTGGAAGCTCTTTTGGCCTTCGACCTCTTTGCCCTTGGAGACATTGATCAGATAGCCCTGGCTCAGCAGCGCGCGGCGTGCGGCCTCGCAAGCGCGCTCCGGCGGCGCATCAAACAGGCGTGAATAGGTGGCAGACGATCCAAAGGTCTCATGGGCCACAACGTTGTAGCGGTGGCTGTCGGCCTCGCGGTCCAGGCTGCCGCAACCCGATACAGACAGCGCCAAGGCTGCCACCAAGGACCAACCCGCCCATGAGCAATGCGGTGCGCAGCGGGTGGATGCAGCCAGTAAAAATAGATCTGAATGCTTGCCCAACATGAACGAAACGAACTCCCGAAACAACATGATGACCTGGATGACAGAGATGCAGGCCCAGCCGCACCACTGTAATGGATATGGCCGGCGCAGCATGTCAGCCAACGCCTGTATAGCACGCCCGGCGCGTGGGGCAAAGAGGCATGCTACCAGCCGCATTCCCCAGCACCAGCAGCGCTGCACTGGTTTACCAAATTTTGCATATTATGCGCGGCATTTACCCAGGATGGAAAAGCACAACGCGCTATGCTTTTAAAAGCACATTCAACCTCCCTGCCCAACCCCCATGTCCATGCCAGACCCTGCCCGCCCAACCGACTCCCCAGGCCCGCAGCGCCGCCTTTTGCTGCAGGCTGGCAGCGGCCTTTTGCTGCTGCCCTGGCTGCACGGCGCGCAGGCGGCGGCCACCGACGGCTGGCCTGCTGACGCGCGCGTCCCCGGTGGCGTAGCGCGCCTGTCGCTGGGCCCGGCGGCCGAGCGGCCCCAGGCCTTTGCAGGCGATATCCCGCTGCTGGTGCTGGGCGACGCCATCGAATGGACGGCGCTGGTCGGCATACCGCTGTCGGCCCCCACCGGCGCCGCAGAGATCCGGCTGCAAACGGCCAGTGGCCCACGCAGCATCGCCTACACGGTGCGCGACAAGAAATACAGCGAGCAGCGCCTCAAGGTCGCCCCCAAGACGGTCGATCTGTCTGCCGCCGACAATGCCCGCTATGAACGCGAACGTGACCACCAACAAACGGTGATGGCCACTTTCAGCACACCGCTGCCCGCGCAGATGCAGCTGCCCGTGCCGGTGCCCGGCCGGCGCTCGAGCTCCTTCGGGCTGCGCCGCGTCTTCAATGGCCAGTCACGCAATCCGCACAGCGGCATGGACATCGCAGCCCCCACCGGCACGCCGGTCAAGGCACCGGCCGATGGCAAGATCATCGATGTGGGTGACTACTTCTTCAACGGCCACACCATCTGGATGGACCATGGTGGCGGCTTTCTGACGATGTACTGCCACCTGAGCGCGACCCAGGTGACGGTAGGCCAGAGCGTGCGCGCTGGCGAAGTGATCGGCAAGGTCGGCGCCACCGGACGGGTCACGGGCCCGCATCTGCATTGGGGCGTGATGCTCAACCGCAGCATGGTTGACCCTGCCCTCTTCCTCAGCGCCTGATAGCGCGCCTGTGGTTATCCCAGATATCTGTGGGTCAGCATGTGGACAAGGCTCTGGACAAGATGGCAAGCCTTTGACTTACTTCAATAATTTTCATGCGCCTAAGTTTTAGGCAAACGCTGCTGCGGCAGCGCCCATGGAGCGGGCTGCCAAGCGCCAAGCTTGGCCTACACCAGCGCCGGCCGGCAGCCCCTAGGATGGCAAGCTGAGATCGTAAAAACGTTCTAGGTTTGCTTTCACCCACCGCAGCGCGCGCCTGTGCGCTGCCTCGAACAAGGAAAAAATTCATATGCAACGTTGGAAACTGATGAGCCTCAGCGCAGCCGCTGCGATGGCCCTGGCCGCCTGCAGCAGCACCCCATCGTCCACCCCTGCGGCACCTGCCACAGGCAGCACCGCACCCGCCATGAACGTATCTGCCACCGACAAGACCTTGCAGGCCTACCACTGGGATCTGGAACGCGCCGAAGACCAGTCCGGCCGTCCGCTGCCCGCCTTCACCGCACTGGCCCCCAAGAAGGTGCTGCGCCTGGGCTTCAGCGGCGATGCCAAGACGGCACACCGCGTGAGCATCGGCAACCTCTGCAATGTCATGGGCGCGGGCTACCAGCTCGATGGCGACAAGATCAGCATCAGCAACCCGATTGGCACGATGATGGCGTGTGAGCCCCCACTGATGCAGCTCGAGCAGGCGGTGAGCGCACAGATCACGCGCGCCGAGAGCCTGCGCATCACGCAGGACAACAACGCCCCGCGCCTGACCTTGCAGTTCAACGATGGCAGCCGCTGGCTGCTGAAGTCGGTGCCCACCAACGCCACCAAGTACGGCAGCGCCGGGGAGACCATGTTCTATGAAGTGGCCCCCCAGACCAAGCCTTGCAGCCACGGCGTGGCCAAGGGCGTGCAATGCCTGCAGGTGCGTGAGCTGCGCTATGACAGCAACGGCCGCAAGACCGTGGCCGGCGACTGGCAGCATTTCTACGGCAATATCGAAGGCTACCAGCACGAGCCCGGCTACAGCAATGTGCTGCGCGTGAAGCGTTACACCATTGCCAATCCGCCAGCGGACGCATCGCGCTACGCCTATGTGCTGGACCTGACGGTCGAGACCGCCAAGGCCCCTTGATGGTGCAGGCGGGTGCTGCTGACAGCGCCCGCTTACTCCGCTGAGATGGAGGTCTGGCCAGCTCGCAGCTACTGCAAGTTAGAGGCCTCAAGCTCAATCCAAACCACCAACCCCCAGTCGCCCCACAGCGGTGACTGGGGGTTTGGTTTTTGCAGCCCACATTGGCGCAATGCGCGCATCGCAGCGCCGTCGCACCCATGCCCCGCTTTTGGGCATGCCCTGCTTGCCGCATGGATAAGCCCAACTCTTATATAAGAGTTGGGCAGGCATGGCAGAATGGCGCCACAAACACCTACAACCATTTTGCGGTTGCAGCAGCTGCACCAGCGCAGGCTGCGCCCCACCCCATGCCAGCGACCACCCACTCCGCCCCTCCGCCGCTGCTGCGCGACCAGCAAAGCGGCTTTCTCGTTTTTCTGATCGCGCGCGTCTTTGCCGTGGGTGCCACCCAGATCCAGGCCGTGGTCGTCGCCTGGCAGGTCTATGACTTGACGCGCAACCCCATGGCGCTGGCCTTTGTGGGCCTGGCCCAGTTCATCCCGATGCTCTTGCTGCTCTTGCCTGCGGGTGAGCTGATCGACCGGCTGCCACGCAAGAAGGTGCTGGCCACCAGCTGGGCGCTGGGCAGTGTCTGCAGCGCGCTGCTGCTGTGGCTGTCGGGCCATGGCCATGCCGGGGTCGCAGGCATCTATGCGGTGCTGGTGCTGTATGGCGCCACGCGCGCCTTCTCGGGCCCATCGCTGCAAAGCCTGCTGCCGCAGCTGGTGCCGATGGCGCTGCTGCCCAAGGCCATTGCCACCAACAGCGTGGTGATGCGCTGCTCGGCCATTGGCGCTCCCATGCTGGGCGGCTTTTTGTACGCCGCTGGCGGGGCCGTGTGGACCTATGCGGTCTGCATGCTGGCCTTTGCGATTGGCACCGCGCTGCTGCTGCGCGTGAAGGTGCTGTATGCGGCGCCCAAGGCCGCTGCCGAGCCGGGCGCCGCGCGTGACACGATTTGGCAGCGCTTTGGCGCCGGCATCCGCTTTATCTTTGGCCGCCCCATGGTGCTGGGCACCATCTCGCTCGATCTGTTTGCCGTGCTGCTGGGCGGCGTGGTGGCGCTGCTGCCCATCTATGCCCACGAAGTACTGCACACCGGGCCCGAAGGCCTGGGCCTGCTGCGCAGCGCCATGGCGATGGGCGAAGTTTGTGCCGGCCTCTACCTCAGCAGCCGCCCCTTTGGCACCCAGGTGGGCCGGCGCATGATGCTGGCCGTGGCCGTGTTTGGCATCGCCAACCTGGTGTTCTCGCTGTCGCACTGGCTGTGGCTGTCCTGCCTGGCGCTGGCCGTCGCCGGCGCGGCCGACATGGTCAGCGTCTATGTGCGCGGCTCGCTGCTGCAATTTGCCACGCCCGACAACATGCGCGGCCGCGTCAATGCCGTCAACATGCTGTTCATCGGCTCATCCAATGAGCTGGGCGAGTTCCGCGCCGGCAGCAGCGCCGCCTTGCTGGGCGCCGTGCCCGCTGCGGTGGCGGGCGGCCTGTGCTCACTGGCCGTGGTGGCCTTGTGGACGCGGCTCTTTCCCAGCCTGTGGAAGGTGAACCGCTTCGAAGATGCGCAGCACCAGTCTGCGGGCCGCTAAGAGCCGCCAACACAACCCTTGATACGTCGTTGCCAAGCCTTGTCGTACGCCTGTACTGCCTGCGGCTTGGCGCCTAGTCTCAACCGCAAACCTTCGGTTCGCTGGGTCGTGTTACCGGCTCTAAGACCAAACCTCAACGCTCCCTCAGAGCGCATCGACTGGCAGCTTGAGAAAACGCCGGCCCTGCCCATCGGCATCGGGCAGGCGCCCGGCGCGGATATTGACCTGCACCGAGGGCAGCATCAGCTGCGGCATCGCCAGCGTTGCATCGCGCGCCTCGCGCATCACAACAAACGCGGCCTCGTCCACCCCCTCGTGCACATGGATATTGTGCGCACGCTGCTCGGCCACCGTGCTGCACCAGGCGGCAGCGCGGCCGGCTGGCGGGTAATCGTGACAGACATAGAGCAGCGTCTCTGGCGGGTGCGCCAGCAGCCGGCCAATCGAGCGGTAGAGCGCATGGGCATCGCCGCCAGGGAAATCACAGCGCGCTGTGCCCACATCGGGCATGAACAAGGTGTCGCCGACAAAAATGGCGGCCACCATGCCTGCCGCAGCACCGCCCTCTTCCACCGCATAGGCCAGGTCCGCCGGCGTGTGGCCGGGGACACCCAGCGCGCGGATGCGGGTGGCGCCCAGCGCCAGCACATCGCCATCGCGCAGCAGGCAGTCAAAGTCCGCGCCCTGCGGCGCAATGCAGCCCTCCATGCCGTAGATGCCGCCAAAGACTTTTTGTACCTGGGTGATGCGCTGGCCAATCACCACCGGCGCAGCAATACGCACCGCGCCAACGGGCATCTGCGTGCGCAGCCACTGGGCGGCAGACAGGTGGTCTGCATGGGCATGGGTCTCCAGCACCCAGCGCAGCGTCAGCTGCTCGGCATCCAGGTAATCAGCGATGCGCTGGGCTGATGCGGTACTGGTGCGGCCGCTCTTGGCATCAAAGTCCCAGACCGGGTCGATGACGGCCGCCTCGCGGCTCGCCACATCGTGCAGCACATAGCTGACGGTGCCGGTCACCTCGTCAAAAAATGCCTGAACGCCAAAAGAAGGGGCAGAGCGCATGGTCAAAACACATTCACACAAAACAATATATCTTTTAATATAATAAAAATCCTCCTTTTCGGCAAGCCTGCTGCGTCCAAGCCTTCTTCCCATGTCTGTAAAAACCAAGGCCTCCCCTTCGCCCGAAGCCATGCGCAAGGCAGCGCACCATGCCGTCTCTGCCCTCAAGCTGCTGGGCAATGAGGACCGTTTGCTGCTGCTCTGCCTCCTGAGCCAAGGCGAATGCTGCGTCAGCGATATGGAGGCGCAGCTGGGCATTGCGCAGCCCACCTTGTCGCAGCAGCTCGCCGTGTTGCGGCGCGAAAACGCGGTCAGCACCCGGCGCGAGGGCAAGAACATCTTCTACCAGGTGGCCGATGCGCGCCTGCTGGCGCTGTTGCAGACGCTCTACGCCCAGTACTGCCCGGCAGCCTGAAACCCCACCGCATCGCTCACGCCAAGAAAGTCGCCCATGTCACTCGATCTGTCTGCCTTTACGCCGCTGGCCGCCCTCGCAGGCGGTGCCTTGATCGGTCTGGCCGCCGTGCTGCTGGTGCTGTTCAATGGCCGCATTGCGGGCATCAGCGGCATCGTGGCCGCACTGCTGCCGCCGCGCCCACAACCCGGCGCCTGGCGGCTGGCCTTTGTGGCTGGCCTGCTGGCGGCCCCTTGGCTCTACCAGCTTTTTGCGCCTTTGCCAGCGGCCAGCAGCCCTGCAGCCTGGCCGCTGTTGGTGCTGGCCGGCCTGCTCGTGGGCATAGGCACGCGCCTGGGCTCGGGCTGCACCAGTGGCCATGGCGTCTGCGGGCTCTCGCGCCTGTCGCTGCGCTCCCTGGTGGCCACCTTGGTTTTTATGGCCAGCGGTTTTGCGACCGTGTTTGTGCTGCGCCACGTGTTGTAAGGAGAGAACGATGGCTATCCTGATCGCAGCCCTCGCTGGCCTGGTCTTTGGCCTGGGCCTGCTGGTGTCCGGCATGGCCGATCCGCAGAAGGTGCTGGGCTTTCTAGATCTGGCCGGTGCCTGGGACCCTTCGTTGGCCCTGGTGATGGGCGGCGCGATAGCGCTGGGTCTGCCCGGTTTTGCACTGGCCCGCCGGCGCAGCCGCAGCCTGCTGGGCGCGCCCATGCAGCTGCCTGCACGCCAGGCGGTCGATGCACCGCTGCTGATCGGCTCGGCGCTGTTTGGCATCGGCTGGGGCCTGGCCGGCTACTGCCCAGGCCCTGCGCTGGTGGGTACGGCAGCGGGCATTGGCTCGGCGGCGATCTTCAGCGCGGCCATGCTGGCGGGCATGCTGTTGTTCACGCTGTGGCCCAAGAGGTCTTGAGGCACGATCACTATAAAATCCATAGCTACGCACCCCAGCACCATCGTTTCACCAGCCCACCCACTCATGTCTTTCGCCATCGACCCTGCTGTTGCGCATACCCATGCGCAGGACTGCCCCCTGCCCCTGCTGTGGCGCGACGAGCACCTGGTGGCGATCTACAAGCCCGCCGGTTGGCTGGTGCACCGCACGGGTCTGGATGCGGGCGAGACCCGCTTTATCGTGCAGACCTTGCGCGACCAGATCGGCCAGCATGTGTTTCCGCTGCACCGGCTCGACAAAGGCACCTGCGGCGTGCTGCTGCTGGCGCTGCATGCCGAGGCCGCCAGCCGCACGCGCATGCAATTTGAAAACCACCAGCTGCACAAACGCTACCTGGCCCTGGTGCGCGGCTGGGCACCGCTGCAAGCGGATGTTGACCACGCGCTGCGCCCCGACGATGCCCCGCAAGACGCGCCCGCCCAGCCGGCCCAAACCCGCTTTGCGCGCCTGGCGACGCTGGAGCACGCCGAGGCCTACGACAATCGCTTTGCCGGCACGCGCCTGTCCTTGGTGCAGGCCGAGCCCCACACCGGGCGCCGCCACCAGATCCGCCGCCACCTCAAGCACATCGCCCACCCCATCATTGGCGACGCCACGCATGGCAAGGGCCCGCTGAACCGCTGGTGGGCCGAGCGCCTGGGCCTGCAGCGGCTGTGGCTGCATGCCTGGTCGCTGTCGCTGCAGCACCCCTATACGCAGGCCCCCTTGCATATTGAAAGTGGGCTGCAGTTCCCGTACACAGAACCCGCAGCGGGCATGTCCGTGCCGCAATCGCACCCCAGCCTGCAGCAATGGCAGGCGCTGCTGCGCAACCCGGCCTGGTCGCGGCAAGCCTAGCAGCTGCGCCAAGACCAAGGGTGCACATTGTTTTTCGGATGCGCGCACACTCGCCCCGTGAAAAATAAACAAACAACATCCTCTCCCGCCGCACCCTCCTCGGCAGCGCCTGCTGCAACGCTCAGCCCTGCCGTCTTGCTGCTGATGGCCACGGCCTGCGGCCTCTGCGCCGGCGCCAATTACTTCAACCAACCGCTGCTCAACTCCATCGCCCATGCGCTGCAGGTGAGCGATAGCACGGCCGGCATCCTGGTGACCTGCGCGCAGGTGTCGTATGCGATTGGCCTGCTGTTTCTGGTGCCGCTGGGCGATATGCTCGAGCGCCGCAAGCTGACCGTGGGCCTGATGCTGCTCGCTGCGATTGGCCTGCTGGTCAGCGGCTTTGCAGGCCTGATGCCCTCGCCGTTCACGGCCCTGGTGCTGGGCACCTTGGTGACGGGTCTGTTCTCGGTCGCCGCCCAGGTGCTGGTGCCGATGGCCGCCAGCCTGGCCCCGCGTGAGTCGAGCGGTCGCGCCGTCGGCCTGGTGATGAGCGGCCTGCTCACCGGCATTTTGCTCTCGCGCACCGTCGCCGGACTCCTGTCGGCCGTGGGCGGCTGGAGCCTGGTCTACAAGGCGGGCGGTATCGCGATGGTGCTGGTGGCGCTGGCGCTCTACCGGGTGCTGCCAAAAGTAGCGCACAGCGGCGCACGCCTGCCCTATGGCCAAGTGCTGGGCAGCATGGCCACCTTGATTCGCACGCAGCCCCGCCTGCGCACCCGCACCTTGCTGGGGGGCCTCGCCTTTGCATCGGTCAGCGTGCTGTTCTCGACGATGGCCCTGATGCTCGGCGGCCCCGAGCACGGGCTGAGTGACTCATCGATCGGCCTCATTGGCCTGTCGGGTGTGGCCGGCGCCTTGATGGCCAACGCCGCAGGCCGCCTGGTCGACAAGGGCCTGGAGCGCCCGACCACCGCCTTCTCGGTGCTGCTGCTGGTCGTCAACTGGGCGCTGCTGTGGTACAGCCAGCATTCGGTGTTCCTGTTCATCGTCGGCATGCTGGTGATCGAGCTGGCGCTGCAAGGCACCCACATCTGCAACCAGAACGTCATCTACCGCCTGGCACCCGAGGCGCGCTCGCGCATCAATGCCTGCTATATGACGGGCTACTTTATCGGCGCATCGGCTGGCTCGGCCATCGGTGCATGGGCCTGGCACCACGGCGGCTGGACGGGTGCCTGCATCGCCGGCACGGTGCTGGCACTGCTCAATGTCGCGGCCTTGCTGGCGGACCGCAGGCTGTCGCAGCCGGGCGCCGTGGCCTCTGCCACCCGCGCGGCATAAAGGGGCGGCCCGGAGCTTCCCGCCCGGAGCTTCCCACCAGGCACTGTCGCGCAGACACGCCGGGCAGACAGGAGGACAATGGTAGGCTTGCAGTTCCGGCATGGCGGTCAGTGGCCGCCTGCACCGACACGAGAGAGAAACCATGTACCTCGACCAAGACAACGCCCCCAACATCAACCAGCTCACCGCATTTCGCCGCGATCTGCACATGCATCCGGAGCTGAAGTACGAAGAAAACCGCACCGCCGACAAGATCGCGGCCTATCTGACGGCGCTGGGCATCCCCATGGTGCGGGGCCTGGGCACCACCGGCATTGTGGCCAGCATCTATGGCCAGGGGCGCGATGCGGCCAACCCCGGGCCTGCCATCGGTATCCGCGCCGATATGGATGCGCTGCCGGTGCAGGAGACCAACCAGTTTGGCCACATCAGCCAGTACCCGGGCCGCATGCATGCTTGCGGCCACGACGGCCACACGACGATGGTGATGGGTGCGGCCGAGCTGCTCGCTGGCCAGCGTGACTTCGATGGCACGGTGCACCTGATCTTTCAACCTGGTGAAGAAGGCGGCGCCGGCGCGCGCGCGATGATGCAGGACGGCCTGTTTACCCAGTTCCCCTGCCAGGCCGTGTTTGCATTGCACAACTGGCCCGCGCTGCCGCAAGGCCAGATGGGGGTGCGCGTGGGGCCCATCATGGCAGCTGCCCTGCGCTTTGAGATTGTGGTGCGCGGCCGGGGCGGCCATGCGGCACTGCCCCACACCACGGTGGACCCGATCCCGGTGGCCTGCTCCATCGTCGGCCAGCTGCAGACCCTGGTCTCGCGTGGCACCGATCCCTTGGATGCGGCGGTGCTGACCGTGGGCAAGATCGAGTCGGGCACGGTGGAGAACATCATCCCGGATGAGGCCCGCATCTACGGCACCTGCCGCAACCTGACGCTGGCCTCGCAGCAGTTCCTGATCGACGGCCTGCACCGGGTCTCCGGCCACATCGCCGAGGCGCATTTTGCCAGCGCCGAAGTGATCATCAAACCCGGCTACCCCAACACCACCAACCACCGCAAGGAGGCGCTCTTCATGGGCGAGGTGATGCGCGAGATGGTCGGCAACACCAACGCCCACACCGATGTGCTGCCGGCGATGACGGCCGAGGACTTTGGCTTCATGCTTGAAGAAGTACCCGGTGCCTATGGCTGGATCGGCAACGGCGCCGATGGCCAGCCCGGCGTTGGGCTGCACAACCCCGGCTATGATTTCAACGACAACAACATCGCCCTGGGCGCCACGTTCTGGGATCGCCTGGCACGCCGCTGGTTTGCGACCCAGGCGCAGCGCTAAGCGTTTATCACCGCAAGGGCTCGCACCACCGCAAGCCTTGCGGCCATGATCTGGAGTCCGTTTTGCAGCGTTCAGCACCCCTCTCGTCTCTCCC
>NZ_KE148601.1:11841-17193 GCF_000410635.1 Comamonas sp. B-9 | reverse complement strand
CCCCCCCCCCCCCGCGCGCGGCCTGCGCCTGCTGCCACAGCTGCTGCTGGGCCTGGCCTTGCTCGCCGGCGGCCATGCCGCCCAGGCACGCACGCCTGTAGCCGCGCCAGCACCGCAGCTGGCACCAGCGGACAACCCCTCGTGCCCAGCGCCACCCGTCAAAGATCCTGCGGTCTACCAGGCGGAATCGCGCAAGCCGCATCCGGACCGGGGCGTGCTGTGGCAACTGCGCAAAGGCGATACGGTTGCCTATCTGTGGGGCAGCATCCATGTGGGCCAGCTGCCCTGGATCTTTCCCGGCCCGCGCACCGCACAAGCGCTGCGCGCTGCGCCGGCCATTGCGCTGGAGCTGGACCCGGTCGACCCCGCCACCCTGCAGGCCCTGACCCAGGCGATGCGCGAAGACAATGACCGGCAAAAGCTGGTCATGCGCCAAAACCCCGAGCTGCAGACACGCATGGGCCGCATGGCCTTCGAATCCTGTGTGGACCAGAGCAGCTGGCAAACCAATGCCGCCACCCTGGCCCGCCTGATCGCGCTGGGCATGCAGGACATGGCGCGCAGCGGCTACCACCCGGCCTATGGCATCGACCTGAACCTGGCGGCCATGGCCCATGCGGTGGGCAAGCCGGTGCAGGCCATCGAGACGGCGCAGGAGCAGCTGCTGGCCATGGGCCTGGGCGGCGATGGTGTGCCCGCGCAGCTGGCCACGCCCGATGACATCCGCAAGGCGCTCGATGACATCGACAGCGGCAAGAACCGCCAGGTCGCCCGGCAGCTGGCGACCTACTGGGAAAGCGGTGACCTGGCCGCCCTGAAGCAGCTGATGCAGGACTGCCAATGCCTGGGCGATGTGGGCATGCAGGCGGCTCTGCTCGACACCCGCAACCAGCGCATGGCCGAGCGGCTGCCGGCCATGATGGCGGCCCAGCCCCAGCTCTTCATCGCCGTAGGCCTGCTGCACATGGTGGGCGACAACAACCTGCTGCAATTGCTGCAAAAGCAGGGCTTTACGGTGCGGCAGCTGACCGGCAAGGGTGCAGAGGCTGCAGCCGCTGCCAGCAGCGCAGTGCCTGTGAGCACGCCCGCCAAGGCCACATAAGCGCCCATAAAAGTGCCCATAAAAAACGCCGCCTGTTGGATGCAACAGGCGGCGTAAAAAAATAGCTGAACAGCTCGGGCACTCAGACCATGCGCAGGCGCTGGTCGTGCTTGGCCAGCATGTCGGCATAGGGCTCCAGCTCCCATTTTTGTTCGGCCGCATCCGGGATCTGCGCCGCACTGGCCTGCACCGCCTGGCCATGCTCGGCGCACAGCTGGGCCATCGCGGCGGGGCTGATCAGGCCCTCGCGCAGCAGCAAGGCGGTCATCGCCATCAGCAAGGCGTTGTGCTGCACCAGCAGATCCTGCGCACGCAGCATCTGCGCTTGCAGCAAGGCTTCCATACCGGCATTGCTGGGTGCCACTTCGGTATTGGTGTTGTCGCCAGGCTCCTGGGCCACATCGGTGCGCGACAGGCGCGCACCAAAACCCAGGTGGCGCAGGTAGCGCGCCGCATCCGCCGTGGCCTGCCGGATATCCTGCTCGGCCCCGGTGGTACAGGCTTCCTGGCCAAACACATGGCGCTCGGCCGCGCGGCCGGCCAGGCCCACGCAGACCATGTCCAGCATATTGCGCCGCGATGTCGCCTGCAGCTCGGTAAAGCTGTTGTAGCCGCCTTCGAAGGTCGCGATATTGATCTTCAGCTCCTGCGGCGTGCGGCCAAACAACAGCGCATAGACCAGGCCGTGCCCGGCCTCATGCACCGCCAGCAGCGCGCGGAAATCCGCGCTGGTGCGCTGCTTGACCTTGTTCAGATCCAACGGCACCGCAAAGCACTGCTGCAGCACCTCTGGCGCATCCGGCAGCGCCAGTTGCACCTGCAGCCGCGCAGCGCCAGCGGCCATCTGCACCCGCAACTGCTGACCGGCCTGCGCGCCCTGCTCCAGCGCCCACAGCGCTGCATCGACCAGCGCACTCGACAGGATCGTGTGCACCGACGAGAACAGCGGCCGCGTTCCCTGGGTGGGAAAGACGGCATTCTGGTAGATCTGCGCCAGCACATCGCTGCCGATGACAAAGCGCAGCCCGCAGTTGGCTTCCAGCCCCTGCACATAGTGCTGCACCGTCGTCGCAATCAGTTGCTCGTAGGCCGAGCGGCTGAACGACGGGTAGATCACATGCTGGTTGCCCAGCCGGGCAATCTGCTCGGGCTTGAAGCGCTCGGCCAAGGCGCGCTTGACATCGATCAGCGACAGCCGGCTGGTGAGCCGGTGGAAAATGTCGGCATCGGTGTCGCAGTCTTCGACGCGGCTGGCCGTCTCCGTGTACATCTCGTCGAGATTGCCACAGACAAAGACCAGCAGCCGGCTGTAATCGGTCTCCCAGGATTGCTGGGAACTGCGAAACTGGACCAGCAGCTGGTGAATGTAGTCATTGCTCCACTGCATGATGTCCAGCAACGGCGCATCGAGCTTCAGGCTGCGCTTGAGTGCCTGTGCGTCCCAGGCATCGATCTTGTAGCGCATCTGCTGCTTTTTGCGCCGCTCCTGCGCGTCGTCCTCTTCGGCTCGCTCGGCGTCATAGAGCGCGTCCGCCAGCTTGCGCTCTATGCTGTGCAGTTCCGACAAGGCAGGCGGCAGCTTGCCATCCGACAACAAGGCCCAGACATCCTGGTAGCGCTCGACCTTGCTGTCATCGCCACGGCTGCTCACGGTGCGGTAACGCTGGAACTCATCGAGCACCAGGATGCCGGGCGCGCCTTCCACCAGCCCCGCACTCTCGAGCGTGCCGGAGATGGTCGATGCGCCATAGCTGTCACCGTTTTGGCTGAAGCCGTCCATCTGGACTTCGACAAAGCGATCATAAAAACCCAGCAGCTGCGCCAGGCGGCGCGTCAGCTGGGTCTTGCCCGTGCCTGTCAATCCCCACAGGCACACAATCACAGGGCGGGTAATGAGCTGGGGCATCACATACCAGGCGCGCACGGCGCCCATCACACGGTCAATCACGTCATCAATACCGATCAATTCGGTTTTCAGCTGGGCCGCAATGGCCTGCAGGTTTTGCTGACGCTCATGCATCTGTACGCGAAGCAATAGCTCCGGGGAGGTTTTCATTTCTTTCATGTTGTGCTGTCTCTTCATCCTGCGCAGCCGCTCAATCCCCATGGTCGGCTTTGCGGGTCATCTGCTGCAAGGCCATCCGGTCGGCACGGCGCTGGGCGCCCTGGCTGCGGATGTGCTTGCCCGCAGCGCCGGACAGACGCCGCTGGGCCATGGCCTTGGCAACAGGATTGAAAGGAGTGGCATCGGCCACGATCAGCAGCGCGATCGGCTGCTTCATGCGGCGCAAAGCCTTGACCCGGCCCTCTTCAAAGGCACGGGAAACAGTTTTTGCACTCATCTGTGCGGTTCCTCAGGGGCCTGGCGCGCCGATGGCGTGGTGGCTGGCGCAGCAAAACCCCAAAACAAAAAGCCCCGGCGAAGTAGCCAGGGCTTTTGTCGATCCCGGCTGCAGTGGTGCAGGCGGCGATCTGGGCCAAGGCTAAACCATATGAACATGGTTTAGCCGGGGCAGAAACCGTGTTCAGTGGAGAGGGTTGAACATGAAACAGGACATAGCAAAAACTCCCAATGGTGCGCTGCAGAAGGTCATTCGTTGCTGCAGCGATAAGAAGACGAAGGCTGGACTATAGCGGCAATTTGTTGATTTGGCAAGCCCCATATACAGGCTGTTGCATAAAACTAACCAGCAACCGCTGGCTTCCGCCTCTTTTACACGGCTTTGTGCGCATAAAACGCAGCAACGCGCCAACGGTGGCCGAAACCGCCGCTGACGCAGCATGCGGATCAGTAGCGCTTGCGGCCGGCCTTGCGGTGCTTGGCGTGTTCAGCCTTTTTGGCTTGCTGCAAGGCCTCGGCCACCTCGCCCGCGGCCCGCCATTGCTCAAACTCTGCCGGCGTCTCCACGGTGATGCGGCCCAGCATCTGGGTGCGAAAGTCGGTGATCAGCAGCTCAGCGGCCTTTTGCATGTTGATGCGCCCGCCGCCCATGACTGCGCCGCGCTTCTTGCCAATCAAGGTCAGCAGCTCGTCATCGCTCAGCGCAGCGATGTCCGCATCTTCGAGCCCCAGCTTGTAGCGCTCGTCCAGCTGGCGCGGGTAGTGCCTTTGCAGGTACAGCAGCAACTCCAGCGCCACCAGTTCGTCGTCATAGGCATTGCGCCCCACCGATCCGCAGGCCGCCAGGTTGTAGCCCGACTCGGGCACGATGATCTTGGGCCAGAGCATGCCGGGCGTGTCCCAGAGGTAGAAGTCATCGGCCAGCACAATGCGCTGCTCGTCCTTGGTCACACCGGCCTCGTCGCCAGCCTTGGCCTGGCCCTTGCCGCTCATGCTGTTGATCAGGGTGGACTTGCCCACATTGGGCACGCCGCAGATCAGCACGCGCATCGGCTTGGCCAGGCCACCGCGCCCGGGGGCCAGTTGGCGGCAGGCCTCCACCAGGCGCTTGGCCGGGGCCGGCTCGCTGGCATCGAGCGGCAAGGCCTTGGTTTCGTGCTGGGCCTCATACCAGGCCACCCACAGCGCCGTGCGGCTGGCATCGGCCATGTCCTGCTTGTTGATGATCTTGAGCGTGGGCTTGTGGCCGGTCAGCTCCGTCAGCGCCGGGTTGGCACTCGATCCAGGCATGCGTGCATCGAGCACCTCGATGACCACATCGATGTCTTTGATGCGCTCGGCAATCAGCTTGCGCGTCAGGTGCATATGCCCGGGGAACCATTGGATACTCATACTCTTGCTTTCGGGGGGAATGGCAGGCAGGCGGTGCGCACGCAGGCGCGCTGTGCCGGATAATGCTGCCATGTCTTCTTTATCTCAACGCCAGTGGGATGCGCAGCGCAAATCCGATCAGGACCTGCTCATCAAAGGCATCATCTTGGTCTTGATAGGGCTGGTGATCGTCGTCTCGCCCTATGTCGCTCAGGGCGATATTGTGCAGGGAGTTTTCGCCAAGGCCCCGGCAGTGGGTTGGTTTTCCCTGGTATTGGGCGCGGCTTTTGTGCTGCGCTTTGGCCTGCGCCGCAAGGCCGTGCCGCCCCGGCCCGAGCAGTGAACGCTGCCACCCTCAGCGTCCAGCCGCTGGGCAGCCTGCGCGAGGCACGCCAGTGCTTTGCCGCGCTGCAGGCCAGCGCCAGCGCCCGCCAGATCAGCCTGCGCGAGCCCCCCGCCGCGCCGACGACCTGCTGCGGGCGGGGCTGCAATGGCTGCGTCTGGGAAGGTTTTTTTGCCGCGGCGATGTACTGGCAGG
>NZ_KE148601.1:0-11677 GCF_000410635.1 Comamonas sp. B-9 | reverse complement strand
CTTAGCGACTCTAAGCCCTCCGTCTTTTTTCACGCTCAAGTGGACTGCGCCTGAGTCGGTTCTGCCTGCACGGGCGGCAAGGTCTCCTCACGCGCCAGCAGCTGGCGGATCTGCACCGCATCCTGCTGCAGCTGGCCGGCCAGAATGCGCGCCGTGGCCAGGCGCCGCATCAGCCAGGGAATGAGTTGGTCGCGGTCTTCCGGGCCGGGCACGCGCTCGGGCGCCGGCATCTTGGAGGGGCGCTGGGCCTCGGCATCGCCCGCAGTCGGCAACGGCGGCGCCTGCAGCAGGCAGGCATCGATGATGGCAGCGGTATCCTGGAGCTGCTGCACCGCAAACGGCGACGGCGTCTGGCCCCGGCGCATCATCAGCATGATCTTGACCGAGGACATCTGGCCCAGCAGCTGGTAGCAATGGGCCTGGAACAGCTCGAGCGCCTGCAGCGGCGGCTGCACGGCACGCGGCTCCTTGAGCGAGCGGTCAACGGCCTGCACCAGCGCCGACAGGCTGTCATAGGCCTCGCGCCGAGCCAGGCGCCAGGCCAGCTCGGGCGCATTGTCCACGGCCTGCAACTGGTCCACCGCCAGCGACGTGCTGGCATGCGCGGCCTGGGCCTTGAGCACCCGCTGCACCAGCGCCGGCAGCTGCGAGCGCTCCCAGGACGGCAGCACATAGGCAAAGGCCCAGGCAATGCCGGTGCCGATCAAGGTATCGACCACGCGCTCGAACATATGGAAGGTGGTGCTGCCTCCGGCATGCAGCATATGCGCCTGCACCAGGCCCAGCACCGTCGCGCCCATCGCGGTGAACAGGTAGCGGCGCAGCGCAAAGCCGTGCGAGACGCCCTGGGCCAGCGTCAGGCACAGAATCAACCCCAGTGGTGACAGATGCGCCGACAAAATCGCCAGCGCCGCCACGCAGCCCAGCAAGGTACCCAGCACCCGCACCGTGCGCCGCTCCAGGGTCTGCGCCAGGCTGCCGCGCAGCACCACCACAATCGTCAGCAGCACCCAGTAGGCATGGGCATTCCAGGGCAGGACCTGCACCACCAGGTAGCCCACCGCAATGGCCAGTGCCGCGCGGATGGCATGGCGCAGCGGTGGCGCATCCCAGCTCATCAGGCCCTTGAACGGCGTCCAGGACCAGGCAGTCGGGCTGACAAACATCTGCCAGCTGGCGCGTACCACGGCCAGATCGGGCTCGACCTCGTCGCGGCCCAGGCCGATCAAGCGGTTGACCTCTTCATGGATGCGCACAATGCGCTCGCTCAGCTCGCGTGACAGCGCCTGGGGCGAGACGTCCGTGTCGTAGTGGTCGGGCAGCGATTCCTCGAGCCGCTGCGCGGGCAGCTTGCTGGCCATCTGCATGGGGCGCAGCAAGGCGTCCAGGTTGCTCATCGCGCGGGGCTTGCGGCCCAGCAGCAGGCTGTCGGCCAGGTGCACCACCTCCATCGCCAGGGCGCGCAGCATGGCCTGCTGGGCCAGCAGCATCGGCGCCTGCTCGGGCGACTTGCGCAGATGCTCCAGGTCCAGCTCGCAGGCGAGCAGGTGGTCGCGGATCTCCAGCATCTGCATCAGCATGCCGGCCAGGCGCTGGCGGCGCGGCGTGCGCGGGCTCTCCAGCACAATGTCGCGGGCCGACTGCAGCTGGTCGGCAAAGGCCGCGTGCCGGGCCATCAGCTGGCCCATGTGCTGCTGGGGTGCGCCGCCACGCGAGAACTTGCCAAAATTGCGGTCGGCCAGGTTGTCGCCATAGGCCTCGCCATCGACCGACTCCCCTTCCAGCCCGACATGGCGGGCCGCCTCGGGCAGCACCATGCGCGCCTGCTCCAGCATCAGGGCAGCGAGCGACAGCACGGTATCGGCGATGAACTGCACGCGGTAGCGAAAATTGAGCAAGGTGTTGGCGATGACCGCATACACCAGGAACATGCCCGCGCCAATGCTGAAGAACATCGTCGACTCCGCCGCTGCGGCCAGCAGCTGCCCCTCGGCCGGTTTGGGCACCGACATGCCCAGCACCATGGCCAGCACCACCGCAATGGCAATCGGCGCGCCGCGCTTGCCCCAGGCCATCCACAAAAAGCCCAGAAAGGTCGACAGCACGGCCACCAGGCCCAACAGCACGAGGTGCTGGTGCATCAGCTGCACCATGAAAAACAGCGGCGCCCCCAGCAAGGGCGCAGGCAGCATGCGCCAGAACTTGCCTCGGCGTGGCGCCGGGTTGTCGACCACGATGGTGACGATGACCCCGACCGAGGCCGCCGCCGCATGCTGCGTGCCCCAGATCAGTTGCACCAGCGTGGTTACCAGAAAGAGGCCCAGCGCCACTTCCAGCCCGTTGAGCACATAGTGGTTGAGCAGGCCACGCTTGAACGTGCGCCAGCTGCGGTCGGAAGAGAAGTGCGCCATGGCAGAACAATACGAGAAATCAACACCCAAAGATGTCGGACAAATGATAGCCAACGCGGGCAGCTATCAAAACAGAAGCGCAAAGCTTCTTGCAAACGCTTGCATTCTGCCCCCGCCCGCTGCAGCGTGCCAGCAACAAAAAAGCCCGCAGCAGCGGGCTCTAGGGCATGAGGTCTATCAAGACACGACCAGGTGTTCGGGAGACATATAGCACTGGCGCCATTCTTCAAAGGGCACCGTGTCCGCCGCTTCCATGTCCTTTTGCGCTTTGATCGACTCGGCCGCACGCTGCTGGTACTTGGCCGTCAGCGCATCGCTCCAGGGGCGGGCGAGGGTCTGCTCGCGGGCCCATTGCGACTGGGCGGCGCCAAAGGCCTTGAACGAGGTGCCAAACTGCTCGCTGACCACCGCCAGCACCTGGGCCGATGGTGTTTGCTCGGGGTGGGCCAGCAGATGCTGGGATTGCTGGAGCGCCTCGCTGTAGTCCTGCGTGCCATGGGCCTGGTCCAGCGCCGCCGCAATGGGCTGGCAGGCTTGCAGCACTTCTTGGGCCCAGTCGGTCAGCAGCACTTCCTTGCCCTGGCGCTGCAAGTTCAGGCCCGGCTCGCGGCCGCGCTCGGCCACCATGTGCTGGTTGTGCTTCATCTCGGCGATTTCAGCGGGCGAATCGGGTGGGCTGTCGCTCAGCAGGCAATGCAGCAAGAAGACATCGAGCAAGCGCATCGTCGGGGCCGAGATGCCCATGCTGTCAAACGGATTGATGTCCATCAAGCGCACTTCGACATACTCGACACCGCGCTCGCGCAGCGCATGCAGCGGGCGCTCGCCGCGCTGCACCGTGCGCTTGGGGCGGATGGTGCCGTAGAACTCGTTTTCGATCTGCAGCAGGCTGGTGCCCAGCTGGTTGTACTCGCCGCCCGGGTTGATCACACCCACTTTTTCATAGGCTGGATACGGCTGGGTCAAGGCGCCATAGAGCGAATCGGCATAGCCCTTGAGGTCGTTGTAGCTGACGCTGATCGAGGCCTGGGCATCGCTTTGGTAGCCCAGGCGCCCCATGCGCAGCGAGGTTGCATGGGGCAGGTGCAGGGCACCCTGGCCATCGCCCAGCGGCTGCAGCTGGTGCGGGCGGCCCTGCACAAAGCAAGGACAGAGCACGGGCGACGCGCCAAAGAGATAAAGCAGCAAAAAGGCTTCGCGGCGGAAATTGCGGATCAGACCAAAATAGGCCTCGCTGCTCACGCCTGGCATCGACCAGTTGTAGTGGATGCCCGAGATGGTCTGCATGCGGCGGCCATAGCGGTGGCCCAGGCCCATGCGGTAGATGCTTTTGGAGCGGCCAATGTGCGAGGTGCCATAGCGCCCCAGCGGAATGGTCTCGTCCGAAGGCAGCGAGCAAGGCATGCTCGAGATCCACAGCCGCTCGTCATTGGCTTGCAGAACCTGGTAGACGTACTGGTGCACCTCGGAGAGCTCATCGAGGCAGGCCTGCACGCCCTGGTGCACGCCGGTGATGATCTCGATCTGCGACTCGCTGAAATCGGTCGTGATGCTGCTGTGCGTCAGCGCCGAGCCCAAAGCGGCCGGATGCGGCGTGAGCGCCAGCGCCCCCTCGTCGGTCACGCGCAAGCCTTCTTTCTCGATGCCTCGCCCAATGCCCAGCAGGCGCTGGGTGCCGATGGCATCAATGCGTTCTTGGATATGGTTCATCTGCGTTGTTCTTGTCTAAGCCGGGCTGCACGATAGCAGGTTGCCCGGCGACTGGCAGAGTATTGCACGCTCAGCCTGACCGGGCTTCGGGATTTAGCCCGATAGCCGCAGCACGCCTTGGTAAGAACGTGTAGCGATCGCCCGCGCTGTTGTTTTCTGCACTGCAAAAAAAGCCCGGCACCTGGGCACCGGGGGACCAGGCCCAACACCCAGCGCGGGCCGGCGCCTTAGAACCTGTTCAAGGTCTCTACGCAACCGCGTTGGAGTGCAATCGGGATGAGTTCGAAGGGATGGAACGTAGCTTGCACCGGGGTGCAAGCAAGGGCCAGCGCGCAGAAATCGCCCGATTTCACTCCAACCCGTAGGGACAGTGGCTTTGCGGGCGGTCTGCGTTGTTGCAAATCCTCGCAATAGCTGGGCTATTGCTGCGGTATTGCGCCTAGCCTCCCATCCCGCAAAGACACTGTCGCGGTACGAGGAGACTTTGAACAGGTTCTTAATGCAGCTTTTGCTGGGCCTTGCGGATTTCCAGGTCGCCCTGCACAAAACCGTTGTCCGGCACGATATCGCCCTGGCGGTCGGTCAGCTCGGCCCATTGCTGGGCCAGGTGGGCATCCATCTCGTCGACCGGTACGCTGTCGGCGCTCAGGTGCAGCCCGCGCGTCATCGTGATGTGCGAGGCCTCGAAGCTGCCAGCGCCTGCACACAGGATGGTCCGTGTGGGCGCGCTCTCATGCACCAGCGCCAGCATGGCCGGGCTCACCAGCTCGGGCCGCAGTGCGCGCAGCATCTCGGGCGCCAGCAGGCCGTCGGTCATGCGCGTGGCGGCCGTGGGCGCGAGCGCATTCACATGGATGTTGTACTTGGCCCCTTCCAGCGCCAGGGTCTGCATCAGGCCCACCAGTGCCATCTTGGCGGCGGCATAGTTGCTCTGGCCAAAGTTGCCAAACAGGCCCGATGACGAGGTCGTCACCAGAATGCGGCCGTAGTGGGCTGCCTGCATGAAGGGCCACACGGCCTTGCAGCAATGCACGCTGCCCATCAGATGCACTTCCAGCACGGCGCGGAAGTCGTCCATCTCCATCTTGGCAAAGCTCTTGTCGCGCAAGGTGCCGGCATTGTTGACCAGCACATCGACCTGGCCCCAGCGCTCGACCACCTGGGCCACCATGGCCTGCACCGCCGGCCAGTCGGTCACCGAGGCATGGCTGGCCATGGCAACGCCGCCCAGCGCCTCGATCTCGCGCACCACCTTCTCGGCCGCTGACGAGTTACCCTGCCCGTCCACCGCGCCGCCCGGGTCATTGACCAGCACCTTGGCCCCGCGCCGGGCCAGCGCCAACGCATGTTCACGCCCCAGCCCGCCGCCGGCCCCCGTCACAATCGCTACCTTGTCGCTGAAATCCAAACCCATACGTTCGCACCTTTACACCATGCGGGCGCTTGTGCCGCCCAATGTTGGAAGAGGCTTGCAGCCCCGGATGCATTCGCACTGTACGTGTTCACATTTGCTTTGCGCGCCGCTTGGGCGACAGACGCGGGGGCGACAATGCAGGGCTGCGGCCAGCGCCGCGCTAGGGTTATCCCGAAAATGGCTGAACAACCATGTGGATAACTGCGCATCGCGGGCCATTTAACCCGCTAAGCCCATGTTTTTATTAGCCGCGTGTTACATTGCCCGCAATTTCAGCAAAACTGGCCTCATCCTTGCTACCTGGCAGCAGTGCTTACCACACTTGGCTGGGAAGCTATGGTTTTGATATGGCCTTCAGGATCCACACCCCATGCCCATCACCCCCGAGCTCTACAACGCCCAGATCGACAACGAAGAAATCCAGGTCGATGCCTGGGCAGACACGCCGCTGCTGCAGTCGCTGGAAGAAGGCGGCGTGGACTGGCCCAGCTCCTGCCGCAATGGCACCTGCCGCACCTGTGTGGGCCGATTGAAATCGGGCAGTGTGCACTACGAGATTGAATGGCCCGGGCTCAGCGCCGAGGACAAGGAAGCGGGCTGCATCCTGCCCTGCGTGGCCTACCCGGATGGCAATGTGGTGCTGATGCGTGGCGAGTATTGACCCGCTGCGCCAGTCCCCAGAAGCGCCAAAGCCGCCCAGCCGGGGAGCAGCTGGTCTAAAATTGGGGTTTTTACTGTCTCACGCGCCGCAGATCTGCGCGCAGACACGACACAAGTTCTTTAAAGGCATTCCATGAGCAGCCCCCTGACCCCTGCGCCGATCTCTCCGGTGGAGGACATTGTTGCCGAGATGCGCGCTGGCCGCATGGTCGTTCTGGTCGATGAAGCCGACCGCGAGAACGAAGGTGACCTGGTGCTGGCCTCCGACCATGTCACCCCGGAAGCCATCAACTTCATGGCCAAGTGGGGCCGGGGCCTCATCTGCCTGACCCTGACCCGCGAGCGCTGCGAGCGCCTGCAGCTGCGCCAGATGACCGCCAACAATGGCGCTCCGCTGTCCACCGCGTTCACCGTCTCCATCGAGGCGGCCGAAGGCGTGACCACCGGCATCTCCGCCGCAGACCGCGCCCGCACCGTGCAGGCCGCTGTGGCCGCCAATGCCCAGGCCAGCGATCTGGTGCAGCCCGGCCATATCTTCCCGCTGCAAGCGGTGGACGGCGGCGTGCTGATGCGTGCCGGCCATACCGAAGCCGGTTGCGACCTGGCGCGCCTGGCGGGCTGCTCGCCCTCTTCCGTCATCTGCGAAGTGATGAAGGACGATGGCACCATGGCCCGCCTGCCCGATCTGCAGCTGTTCTGCGCCGAGCACGGCATCAAGATCGGCACCATTGCCGACCTGATCGAATACCGCAGCCGCCACGAATCGCTGGTCGAGCGCATCAGCAGCCGCCCGCTGCAAACGACGCATGGCGAATTCACCGCCCACCTCTACCAGGACCATGCCAGCCACGCGGTGCACATGGCCCTGGTCAAGGGCAGCGTGCAGACGGACAGCGATGTGCCCGTGCGCGTGCACGAGCCGCTGTCGGTGATGGATCTGCTCGAGACCGGCCGCGCGATGCACAGCTGGACCTTGGACGCGAGCCTGGCCTATTTGCAGCAGCAAAGCTGCGGCGTGGCCGTGCTGCTCAACTGCAATGAAAGCGCCTCGCAGCTGATCCGCCAGTTCGACGGCAAGGCGCGCGCTGCGCAAGCACCCGAGCGGGGCCGCATGGACCTGCGCACCTACGGCATCGGCGCCCAGATCCTGCGCGACTGCGGCGTGCAGAAGATGCGCCTGCTGGGCGCGCCCCGCCGCCTGCCCAGCATGGCCGGCTACGGGCTTGAGATCACCGGATACATCAACAAGGAATAAGCAGCATGTTTGGAGCAGAAAAAGGCAGTGCCATCAACCTGGACGGCAGCGCGCTCGCCATCGGCATTGTGCAGGCCCGGTTCAACGAAAGCATCACCGACAGCCTGGCCCAGGCCTGCCTGCAGGAGCTGGCCGCCATGGGCGTGCAAGCCGAGAACATCCGCCATGTCAAAGTACCCGGCGCACTCGAAGTGCCCGTGGCACTGCAGGCCATGGCTGAATCCGAAGAGTTCGATGCGCTGATTGCGCTGGGCTGCATCATCCGCGGCGAAACCTACCACTTTGAACTGGTGGCCAACGAATCAGGCGCTGGCGTCACCCGCATCGGCCTGGATTTCCAGATTCCCGTGGCCAACGCCATCCTCACCACTGAAAACGAAGCCCAGGCCATTGCCCGCCAGATCGACAAGGGGCGCGATGCCGCCATCGTCGCTGTCGAGATGGCCAATCTGCTGAAAACACTATGAACGAAAACGACCAGAGCGACTCCTCCTCCAGCCAGCGCCCTCCGCGCCAGGCCCGCAAGGGTCTGACCTCCACCGGCGCGCGCAAGGCCGCCTCCAAGTCCACCCGCAGCCGCTCGCGTGAGTTCGCACTGCAGGCGCTCTACCAGTACATCCTGAGCGGCAACAGCGCCACCGAGATCGACCTGTTCACGCGCGACCTGGCGGGCTTTCACAAGGCCGATGCCGCCCACTACGACGCCCTGCTGCACGGCTGCATCGAGGCGGCCGAGCAGCTCAATGCGCAGATCCTGCCCCATCTGGACCGCAAGATGGAAGAGATCTCGCCCATCGAGCATGCCTGCATGTGGATTGGCGTCTATGAGTTCCAGCACTGCCTGGATGTCCCATGGCGCGTGGTCATCAACGAGAGCATCGAGCTGGCCAAGGAATTTGGCGGCACCGACGGCTACAAGTATGTGAACGCCGTGCTCAACGCGCTGGCCCCGAGCTTGCGCGCCGTCGAAGTGGCTGCTGACCGCAACAACGCGGCCTGATCGCCCTGACAACCGATGCCCATGCCTGCGCGCTGGCATCGGTTTTTTCTAAGGGCTTAGCCGCTGCCAGTTATACTTTTGATAGCACACTCCGTGCTTGCCCATATGCCGCCAACGCTGTGGGAGCCCTCTGATCCAAGCTGAAGACCATGAAAATCGCCACCCGAGCCGAGCGCATTGAGCCGTTTTATGTGATGGAGGTCGCCAAGGCCGCCCAGACACTGGCGGCCCAGGTGGCGGGCAGCGCGGAGCCGATGATCTTCCTGAACATCGGCGAGCCGGATTTCACCGCACCACCGCTGGTGCAGCAGGCCGCCGACCGCGCCATCCGCGAAGGCCGCACGCAGTACACCCCGGCGCTGGGCATCGAGCCCCTGCGCCAGGCGCTGTCTGACTGGTATAAGCAGCGCTTTGGCATCGATGTGCCGGCGCGCCGCATCGTCATCACCGCTGGCGCATCGGCTGCCTTGCAGCTCGTGTGCCTGTCGCTGATCGACGCCGGCGACGAGATCCTGATGCCCGACCCCAGCTACCCCTGCAACCGCCACTTTGTCAGCGCCGCAGAAGGCCAGGCCGTGCTGCTGCCAACGACGGCCGAGGAGCGCTTTCAGCTGAGCGCCGACAAGGTGCAGGCCGCCTGGAGCGACAAGACCCGTGGCGTGCTGCTGGCCTCGCCCTCCAACCCCACGGGCAGCTCGATTGCGCCGCAGGAGCTGCGCCGCATCCACGAGGTGGTCAAGGCCCGCGACGGCCTGACCATCATCGACGAAATCTACCTGGGCCTGTCCTATGACGAGGCCTTTGGCCAGACTGCGCTGGCGATCGATCACAACATCATCTCGATCAACAGCTTCAGCAAGTACTTCAACATGACCGGCTGGCGCCTGGGCTGGGCCGTGGTGCCCGAAGCCCTGGTGCCGGTGATCGAGCGCGTGGCGCAGAACCTGTTCATCTGCGCCAGCACGATTGCGCAACACGCGGCGCTGGCCTGCTTTGCGCCCGAGAGCATTGCCGAGTACGAGCGCCGCCGCGCCGAGTTCAAGGCCCGGCGCGATTACTTCATCCCGGCGCTCGAAGCGCTGGGCCTGCCGGTGCCGGTCGCACCCGATGGCGCTTTCTACGCCTGGGCCGATTGCACGCAAGCGGCCAAGAAGCTCGGTGTGGAAGGCTCCTGGGACTTTGCCTATGCGGTGATGGAGCGGGCCCACCTGGCCATCACGCCCGGGCGCGACTTTGGCAGCCATGACACCGGCCGCTTTGTGCGCTTTTCGACCGCCAACTCAATGGAGCAGCTGCAAGAGGCCATTGCACGGCTGCGCAAGCTGCTGGCCTGATGATGCAGACCGCTGCGCCTCGCCCACTGCCAGCCCCTCTGCAAGGGGTGCTGCGCAGCGCCACCCTTCAGCCACGCTATAAAGCCCCATTGAAAGGCGATAGCCATGGCCTTTGAGTTTCCCATCCGCATTTACTGGGAGGACACCGATGCCGGCGGCATCGTGTTCTACGCGAACTACCTCAAGTTCATGGAGCGGGGCCGCACCGAATGGCTGCGCTCGCTCGGGCTGGAGCAGCAGCGCCTGCGCGAGCAGGTGGGCGGCATGTTTGTGGTCAGCGAAGCCCATATCAAATATTTACAACCTGCACGTCTGGACGATGAACTCATCGTGACGGCAGCGCTCCAAGAGGCGGGGCGCGCTTCGATGCAGATCGCGCAGCGCGTGCTCTTAAAACAGAAGCAACCAACAGATACACCTCAGCTGCTGTGTGAGGGCACAATCCGTATCGGCTGGGTCGATGCCCTCAGCATGCGCCCGGCAAGAATTCCTCAATCCCTGATCCAAACCATCTCATGAATTCCCAAGAAATGTCCATTGCCAGCCTGGTCTTGCACGCCAGCTGGGTGGTGCAACTCGTGATGCTGATCCTGGTGGCCGCCTCGGTCGCCTGCTGGGCCACGATCCTGCGCAAGGTCGGCATGCTCAAAGCCATCAAGAACAAGAATGAGAGCTTCGAGAGCGACTTCTGGTCCGGCTCCAGCCTCAACGAACTCTACCAGAACGCGATGCACAACGTCAAAGCCTGCGGCCCGATGGAACGCATCTTTGCCAGCGGCATGCGCGAATACCAGAAACTGCGCGAACGCCACATCACCAACCCCGACACCCTGCTCGACGGCACCCGCCGCGCGATGCGCGCGAGCTTCCAGCGCGAAATGGACGAGATCGAATCGGGCCTGTCGCTGCTGGGCACCATCGGCTCGGTCTCCCCGTATGTCGGTCTCTTCGGCACGGTCTGGGGCGTGATGCATGCCTTCACCGGCTTTGCCAGCATGGAACAGATCACCCTGGCCACCGTCGCGCCCGGCATTGCCGAAGCGCTGGTGGCCACCGCCATGGGCCTGTTCGCGGCGATTCCCGCCGTGACCGCCTACAACCGCTTCTCCAGCGGCATTGACCGCATCGCCAGCCAGCAAGAAACCTTCATTGAAGAGTTCTCCAACATCTTGCAGCGCAACCTGGGTGCCCAGCCGCTGCACGCTGCGCACTAAATACAAAGGAAACAGCCATGCCGGCCGTCGCCTCTCGCGGAAAACGCAACCGCCGCACCGTCAACGAGATCAATATGGTGCCCTTCATCGACGTGATGCTGGTGCTGCTGATCATCTTCATGGTCACCGCCCCCATGCTCACGCCGGGCGCCATCAACCTGCCCAAGGCAGGCAAGAGCGAGCGCCCCCCCACCAAGAACATCGCCCATGTGCTGCTGGACAAGGACGGCTCGATCCAGCTCAAGACCGGCAATGTCACGCAGGCCGTGGCCGCGGGCGACCTGGCCGACCGGGCCAAGGCCTGGCAAGCGGACAACCCGCCTGAGGACAGCGCCATGCTCATCGTGGCGGACAAGGACCTGGCCTACCAGAAGGTGATCGATGCCATGTCGACCTTGCAGAAGGCCGGTGTCAAACGTGTCGCCCTGCAAGTGGCTGGTGGCAGCCAGTAAGAAGAGTGTCCATGTCTCCTCGTCAAGAGCGCGATCAGCTTGCCCCTCCCAAACCTCCGTCGCGGACCAAGTCCTGGACCGTGGCGGCTGCGGCCCACCTGCTGGTGGTCGTCGCCCTGCTGTGGACGGTGCGCAACCCGCGCGACAGCGACCAGCCCTCGGTCGAGGCCGAGCTGTGGGCGCCCACCAATGAGCAGGCGGCGCCCGCGCCGCTGACGCCGCCCCCG
>NZ_APCR01000348.1:0-2131 GCF_000410635.1 Comamonas sp. B-9 | reverse complement strand
CAAAACACAGCGCCAGCAGGCCGATGGCCAGCGGTGCCCAGCGCGCCAGGCCCGGGGCATGCTGCCACAGCTGGCGCACATCGGCGGGCAGCTGGCTGGCCTGGATGATGCGCTTGGCGCGCAGCTGCAGAAACTGGGCAAAGGCGGCCTGGCCGGCCTTGCCCCCCAGCGCGGGCTTGCCCAGGGTGTGCAGCACCTCCTGCGTGATGGCCTCGCAGCGCGCAGCGCTGGGCAGGGCCTCATGGGGCGGCGAGGTTTCGATGGCATGGGCCAGGGCGATGTCACGAACGGCGTCAGCTTTCATGGCAGCTATTGTGGCATCGGGAAAACCTGCAAGGTTTTGCCCGGACTGCTGTGGTATCAACAAGCTTTGCCATCACAGAGTTAAAGCAGCCTATGACAACAATGATGAACTTTGCTGAGATGCCCGATGCCAACGGTTTCTTTGGTGACTATGGTGGCCAGCTGGTGCCCCCGCACCTGAAAAAGGCGATGGACGATATCGCCGAGGCCTACGAGCAGATCGTGCAGCGCCAGGATTTCCAGGACGAGCTCCAGCAGCTGTTCCAGGACTATGTGGGCCGCCCCAGCCCGATCTTCCATGCCCGCCGTTTGTCAGAGCAGCTGGGCGGCGCGCAGATCCATTTGAAGCGCGAGGACCTCAACCACACGGGGGCCCACAAGATCAACCACTGCCTGGGCGAGGCGCTGCTGGCCAAGTTCATGGGCAAGACCAAGGTGATTGCCGAGACGGGCGCCGGCCAGCATGGCGTGGCCTTGGCGACGGCCTGCGCGCTGGTGGGCATCCCCTGCGAGATCCACATGGGCCAGGTCGATATCGAGAAGGAGCACCCCAACGTCACCAAGATGCGCATCCTGGGCTGCAAGCTGGTGCCGGTGAGCTTTGGCCAGGCGACTCTGAAGGAGGCGGTCGACAGCGCGTTTGAGGAGTATCTCAAGGACCCGACGAACTACCTGTATGCGATTGGCTCGGTGGTGGGGCCGCACCCGTTTCCGAAGATGGTGCGCGACTTCCAGTCCATCGTCGGGCGCGAGGCGCGTGAGCAGTTCCAGACCCGGCACGGCAAGCTGCCCGACTATGTGGCGGCCTGCGTGGGCGGGGGCTCCAATGCGATGGGCATCTTCACGGCCTTTCTGCCCGATGCCGGTGTGAAGCTGGTGGGTGTGGAGCCTGCGGGCGAGGGCGTGGACCAGCCGGGCAAGCATGCCGCCACCTTGTCGGTGGGCAAGCCCGGTGCCATCCATGGCATGAAATGCTATGTGCTGGAGAACGCCGATGGCAGCCCCGCGGCCGTGCATTCGATCGCTTCGGGCCTGGACTACCCTGGCGTCGGCCCGCAGCACAGCTACTTGAAGGACCTGGGCCGGGTCGACTACCAGGCCGTGGATGACCAGGCCTGCCTCAACGCCTTCATGACCCTGTCGCGGGTCGAGGGCATCATCCCGGCGCTGGAAAGCGCCCATGCCGTCGCCTGGGCCATGGGTATCGCGCCGCAGCTGGACAAGGGGGTGAACATCCTCGTCAACCTCTCGGGCCGGGGTGACAAGGACGCCGATTATGTGGCCAAGAAGCTGGGGCTCTGAGCGAGTTTTAAGCTAAAAGCAGCCGGAAACGGCCGCCACACAGGGAGCACATGCTCCCTTTTTTGCGTCTGCAGGGCGGCTGGCGCGCCCCCGCGTACTCGGGTAAATACGCTTCTGCTATTTGGATATGTGTATTTAGTATTTGTAGATCGCATACTCAATAGTTCAGAATGCGTTTTTCGCATCAAATACCATGGAACTTCGCCAGCTTGAGGCCTTTGCGGCTGTCATCTCCACCGGCAGCGTGACGGCCGCCGGCCGCATGCTGGGCCGCTCGCAGCCGGCGATCAGCCGCCTGGTGCAGGAGCTGGAGCAGGAGATTGGTTACGCGCTGTTCAGCCGCAATGGCCCGCGCATTACCCCGAATGAACAAGGCTTTTTGCTGTACGAGGATGTGGCCCATGCGCTGCACAGCCTGCAACAGATCCGCCAGCGCGCCCGCGAGATTGCAGGCGGCAGCCAACGCCCGCTGAACCTGCTGGCCACGCCGGCGCTGGCCGCGGGCCTGGTGCCTGCGGCGCTGGCG
>NZ_APCR01000349.1:0-1005 GCF_000410635.1 Comamonas sp. B-9 | reverse complement strand
GGCAGCGGCGTGGACGCAAAGCCAGCCGGCGAGGCCGCCAAGTACCCCAACGTGCTGGCCGGCCTGCGCATCTTCCCGTCCGAGCAGCAGAAGGCCATGGAAATGGCCCACAGCCTGGGCCTGGAGCATGCCGCGCCGTTCCTGCGCTTTGTCTATCTGTTGGGCCTGCAGCAGTACAAGCAGCAGCGCGGCCAGGTGCAATTCTTTGCCAAGCAGTAAGCGGCTATTGAGCGGCTCAAAAGTGGCTAAATCGACTGCACAAAGGCACACCATGATGCACACCACAGCAGAACAAAAGGCATTGCACAAGGCGGAGCTGAAAAAGGCCGAGCTGCGCAAGCCGCGCGGCAACCACACGGGCCGCCGCCTGCGCATGGAGGGCACCCGCATGGAGTGCCCCCACTGCAAGGCAACGTGCGAAATCCGCACCAGCAAGCCGGTCAGCGCCACGATGCGCGAAACCATCTACCAATGCACCAATGTGGAATGCGGCCACACCTTTGTGGCCACCACCGAGATTGTGCGCACGCTGAGCCCCAGCGCCACGCCTGACCCCACTGTGAATCTGCCGCTATCCACCCATGTGCGCCGCGACATGATGCGCGTGGTACTCGACAACGCAGGCGAGGCCGCCCATGACGCGCTGTCCCCCCAGCCGGTGACCGGCGATCTGTTTGCAGGCGACAAGCCGGCAGGCGCTAGCAGCTAGCGCCCGAGCCGCTCAATAGCGGCCACCACCACCCACCCAAACCAATCAATTTTTGCAAGGCCTGCGGGCCTGGCAGGGGCTTTTTTTGCCCAAAAACCTTGGATCAGCAAATGCGTACCTTCCAAATGACCTACCTAAAAGACGGCGAGCAAAAGGCCCGCTGCATTCTGGCTACCGGCATTGGTGCCGCCTACGACCGCGCATTCGATTACCTGGAGCGCATTGGTTGCCTGCGCGGCGGCTGCACGGTGTATTTGGCTTGAGGTCTGCGGGATGAAGCAAGACAAGGCCGAAGC
>NZ_KE148600.1:450-673 GCF_000410635.1 Comamonas sp. B-9 | reverse complement strand
ATTCGACCGTGCTGGGCACCGTGCCGGCGGGCAGGCTGGACAGCGCCTGGCCGGCGGCGGCCAGCAGCGGTTCGGCGTCCGATGGCGACAAGCCGCCCGAGGCCTGGCGCAGGTTGGCGACTTCACGCGCCATCTGCACGGGCGCATCGACAACCACCTGCACCTTGGGGAAGGCCTGCGTCAAGCTGCTGCGCACCAGCGCGGCCTTGGCCTGCAGTTGTTG
>NZ_KE148600.1:0-230 GCF_000410635.1 Comamonas sp. B-9 | reverse complement strand
GGCTGTAGAGCTGCACCGGGCGCTGCAGCCAGTGCTCGGCAGTGCTGACCACGGCTGGCTCGGCATGCACGATGCTGTCGGGCCCGAGCGGGGGCAGCAGCGCTGCGCTCTCGCGCGAGACGGGCAGCACCAGCACCGCATCGGCGCTGTCGGTGCCAAACACGACGGCCTGCGCCAACTCGCCGGTGACCAGGATCTGCGCGCCATCAGCTGCGGGCTCGCCCGGCGCA
>NZ_APCR01000172.1:0-1383 GCF_000410635.1 Comamonas sp. B-9 | reverse complement strand
ACGGCCGGCGGCACCGCGCCAGCCTCCTGCCGCGCGCGCTGCTGATACGGGCGCGGTGGCCGCCAATGCGGTGGCCGTCAATACGGTGGCAGCGAATGCTGTGGCAGCCAACGCTGTGGCCGCCAGCGCGGTGGCAGCCACCGCTGCCATCGCCACCGATCTGCAGGAGGCCCGGCCATGAACCACCTTGCCATTCAGCTGGTGTCGTTGCCCGCGTTTGCACTGCTGGCGCTGGCCATGGACCGCCACCAGCTCGACCTGTTTGGCCGTGAGCTAGCGCCTGGCCAAACCCGGGGCCTGCGCATGGCCGGCTGGCTGGCGCTGCTGACCTCGCTGGCGATTGCCGTGGCGCTCAAGGGCTGGTCGCTGGGCCTGGTGACCTGGTGCGGCCATATCTCGCTCAGTGCCGCCATCGTCATCCTCACGATGGTGGCCTGGGAACGCCGCAAATCTGTAAAAAAGTGAGACGCCAGGCGGGTCGGAGGCCCGTCTTGCATCATTTCGTCTTGCACCCTGCCTACAATCGTGCGATGCCGCTAGCAATAAATCTATAAAGCGGATTACTAACAGATTGAACGGAAGGGGAGGCGGTTTGTCACGTGTCTTAGCAACCGAAGCCGAGGTGGTGGCGCTGTCACCAGATGCCTCTTCCACCAAGGCGGCACAAGGGTTGAAGAACCCCAGCAAATGGCCCAGCCTGGGCTGCAACGCAACGGCAGCCTGGGGCGAATGCCAGGGCAGCGGCTCCAAGCCCTACCAGACCCAGGTCGATCTGAGCGGGCCGTCGTTCAAGTGCTCCTGCCCGAGCCGCAAATTCCCCTGCAAACATGGCCTGGCGCTGATGCTGCTGCGCGCAGCCGGCCAGGTGGGCGAGAGCGCCGAGCCGCCCGCCTGGGTCAGCGCCTGGCTGGACAGCCGCGCTGAAAAAGCCGAGAAAAAAGAAGCCAAGGCCGCTGCCATTGCAGCAGCCCCTCCGCCCGATCCCGAGGTGCTGGCCAAGCAGCAGGCCAAGCGCGACGACAAGCGCTGGGACAAGGTGGCTGCCGGCATGCAGGAGCTGCAACTGTGGATGCAGGACATGCTGCGCAACGGCCTGGCCAACCTCTCGGGCGACCAGCAGGCGCGCCAGCACTGGAACACCATGGCCGCGCGCATGGTCGATGCGCAGGCCAGCGGCATGGCCGCCCGCATCAAGGAGGCCTGGGAGCTGGTGGACAGCCACCCGCAATGGTCGCGTGACCTGCTGGTGCAGCTGGGCCACTGGCAGTTGCTGGCCGATGCGGTGGCACGCCGCGATGCGCTCGGCGCCGAGACCCGTGCCGATGTGATGGCCGCGCTGGGCTGGCCCCTGGACAAGGCCGAGGTGCTGGCGCGGGGCCAGGC
>NZ_APCR01000489.1:0-9694 GCF_000410635.1 Comamonas sp. B-9 | reverse complement strand
TGGGCGCTGCTCGCGGCGGGCCTGGTCCATGCCTTCACCGCCAAAATCAGCACCGCCCTCGGCGCGCTCAGCGCGTGGGCCGGGGCTGCGCTTGGCGTTGCCGCCGCGCTGGCCACCACCTGCGTTACCGCCAGGGCCGCGAGCGACTTTGTTGGTGCGCACGCGTTCCATCATTTCCTGGCGCGCAGCCTTGGCTGCTGCCTGCATCACATCACGGCCAGGGGCCTTGCCTGCGCCGCCCCAGATGGTCTGGCGGCCCATGGCGATGGGCTCGGCCTTCTCGCCTTCTTCGGGGCCAAAGCCTTCGAGCACCTGCACAGGAATGTCCTGCTTGGTAAAGCGCTCGATGTCCATCATGAAGCCTTCTTCATCCATGCACACCAGGCTCACGGCATTGCCTTCGCGGCCGGCGCGGCCAGTGCGGCCAATGCGGTGCACATAGTCTTCCGAGACATTGGGGATCTCGTAGTTGACCACGTTGGGCAGCTCGTCGATGTCGATACCGCGCGCGGCAATATCGGTGGCCACCAGCGCGCGCAGGTCGCCGGACTTGAAGCCTTCGAGGGCCTGGGTGCGGGCGCTTTGGCTCTTGTTGCCGTGCAGGGCCATGGCAGAGACGCCATTCTTGCTGAGGTATTCGGCCACGTTGTTGGCGCCGAACTTGGTGCGGGTGAAGACCAGCACCTGGCTCCAGTTGTTCTCCTGCACGATGTGCAGCAGCACCTGCTTTTTCTTGCCGCGGCCCACGGGGTGGATCACCTGCTTGATGCGCTGCACCGTGGTGTTGCGCGGCGTCACCTGGATGGACTGGGGGTTCTTCAAGAGGCCATTGGCCAGCTCGCGGATTTCATCGCTGAAGGTGGCCGAGAACAGCAGGCTTTGTTTGTCCTTGGGCACCAGGGCCAGTACCTTCTTGACGTCGTGGATGAAGCCCATGTCGAGCATGCGGTCGGCTTCGTCGAGCACCAGGATCTCGACCGTGGACAGGTCCAGAAAGCCTTGCTGCTGCAGGTCGAGCAGACGGCCAGGAGTGGCCACCAGCACATCGACGCCCTTTTTGATGCGGTCGATCTGCGGGTTCATGCCCACGCCACCAAAGATGACGGTGGACTTGATGTCCAGATGCGTCGCGTAGAGGCGCACGTTTTCTTCAACCTGGGCCGCCAGCTCGCGGGTGGGGGCCAGAATCAGTGCGCGGATGGCCTTGTTGCCCCATTTGTTGCGGCTGCCTTCGGATTGGGTCAGGCGCTGGAGCATGGGCAGCGTGAAAGCGGCCGTCTTGCCAGTGCCCGTCTGTGCGCCGGCCAGCAAATCGCAGCCTTGTAGCACGAGCGGGATAGCCTGGGCTTGGATAGGGGTAGGCGTGTCGTAGCCTTGTTCGCGCACAGCCTGCACAATGGCAGGTGCCAGATTCAGTTCTTCAAAGTTCATTGGATCAGATGCGTCCAACCTGGACGCTGGGTATCGGCCTCGTCTAAGCAATTTTTTGGAATAATTGCAGCCAGTCAGGTAGGCAGATGGGTTCAAAGAGGGAGCCCGGAACTGTGTCCATCGTCCCCAGCATTAGCGCTGAAGTCCTAGGCAACTGGAGCCTTTGACTGCGGGTATTGTCGCATGCACCGATAATCCCAGGGTGGCCGCGATCAAAAATCGCATATTTTTTTACTGATTTACCAAAAGAACACATGGCTCAATACGTTTTTTCGATGAACAACGTCACCAAGACGGTTCCTCCGAAGCGACAGATTCTGAAGGGTATTTCTCTGAGCTTTTTCCCGGGCGCCAAGATCGGCGTGCTGGGTCTGAACGGTTCGGGAAAGTCCAGCTTGCTCAAGATCATGGCGGGTGTCGACAAGGAGTTCGAAGGCGAAGCCATCCCGATGGCGGGACTGTCGATTGGCTACCTGCCGCAAGAGCCCCAGCTCAACCCCGAGCACACCGTGCGCCAGGCGGTTGAAGAGGCGATGGCCGAAGTCAACAATGCCAAGGCACGCCTCGAAGAGGTCTATGCCGCTTATGCCGAAGAAGACGCCGACTTCGATGCGCTCGCTGCCGAGCAAGGCCAGCTGGAAGCCGTGATCGCCGCTGCCGGCACCGACTCCGAGCACCAGCTCGAAATCGCGGCCGACGCGCTGCGCCTGCCCGCTTGGGATGCCATCGTCGGCCAGCTGTCTGGTGGTGAAAAGCGCCGCGTGGCGCTGTGCAAGCTGCTGTTGTCCAAGCCCGACATGCTGCTGCTCGACGAGCCGACCAACCACTTGGACGCCGAATCGGTGGACTGGCTCGAACAGTTCCTGCACCGCTTTACCGGCACCGTGGTGGCTATCACCCATGATCGCTACTTCCTGGACAACGCGGCCGAATGGATTCTGGAACTGGACCGTGGCCATGGCATTCCGTACAAGGGCAACTACTCCGATTGGCTGCTGCAAAAGGGCAACCGCCTGGAGCAGGAGCAAAAGGGCGAGGAAGCCCGCGCCAAGGCCCTGAAGAAGGAGCTCGAATGGGTGCGCCAGAATGCCAAGGGCCGCCAGGCCAAGTCCAAGGCCCGTATTGCCCGCTTTGAAGAGCTGAGCGATTACGAATACCAGCAACGCAATGAAACCCAGGAAATCTTCATTCCTGTGGCCGAGCGTCTGGGCAGCCGCGTGATCGAGTTCAAGAATGTCTCCAAGGCCTTCGGCGACCGTCTGCTGATCGACAACCTGAGCATGAACATTCCGGCTGGCGCCATCGTCGGCATCATCGGCCCCAACGGCGCGGGCAAGTCCACGCTGTTCAAGCTGATCGCCGGCAAGGAGCAGCCTGATTCGGGTGAGGTCGAAATCGGCCAGACCGTGAAGATGGCCTTTGTGGACCAGCATCGTGATGCGCTGGCCAATGAAAAGACCGTGTGGGAGGACATCTCCGGCGGTCTGGACATCATCAACGTGGGCAAGTTCCAGATGGCCTCGCGTGCCTATGCGGGCCGCTTCAACTTCAACGGCCAGGACCAGCAAAAGAAGGTGGGCAACCTCTCCGGTGGTGAGCGCGGTCGCCTGCACCTGGCCAAGACCCTGATCCAGGGCGGCAATGTGCTGCTGCTGGACGAACCCTCGAACGACCTGGACGTGGAAACCCTGCGTGCACTGGAAGACGCCTTGCTGGAATATGCGGGTACAGTATTGGTCATTTCCCACGACCGCTGGTTCCTGGATCGCATTGCGACCCACATCCTGGCGGCGGAAGGGGATAGCCAATGGGTATTTTTTGATGGAAACTATCAAGAATACGAGGCAGATAAGAAGAAGCGGTTGGGAGAAGAAGGGGCAGCGCCCAAGCGGATGCGCTACAAAGCCCTGAAGTAAACCCACACCGTACGCCCGTCGCTTTCGCCAAGCGCCGGGCGTTTCAACTGGGAGAGGTGAAGCGTGGAGCAACGGGCCGTATCGGTATTTGACACCTGTCTGGAGCAGGCATTGCATGAGGCCGAGCCTTTGATGGCCGCCATGGGCAATGCGGCTTTGGCGTCTCTGGCTGCGCAGTTGTCGTCTTACAGCAACGCACAAGATCAACAATTGTTGCTGTACGCGCAATCCCAGCTGGCCAGCAAGAAGGCGCAGCTGCCGCTCGCCTATGCACTGCGCCTGCGCCAGGCCGTGTTTGCGATTGCGGAGGGCAAGCGCGAGGACTACCACGCGCAGATGAGCGGCCAGGGCCAGGCCGGTGGTTTGCAGGAAGACCGCAATGCGCTGCGTGCCCAGATTGAATGGGGCCGCATGCAGATCAACCTGCTGCAGCAGACCGAGCAGAGCCTGACGGGTTTGGAGCGCGTCTACCGGCCCTTGCGCAAGATCACCCGCTACTGGCGCAATGGCAACCCCTTGCACCACACCGTCTACCTCGACAGCCTGCAGGCCACCTTGAGCGACGTGGAGATTTCTGCCGATGCAACCGCGCTGTTTCTGCCCGACATGGTGGGCGTCATGGCCGACCACCTGCAGACCAGCTACCAGCGCATCATGACCTTGGCGATGAACAGCTATGCCGAGCTGCTGGCCAAGGCCGAGCTCAAGCGCCGCGTCGCCAAAGACAACACCCGCAGCTTTGTGCAGCGGACCAAGACCTTGTTCGACATCCCCGCGCATTGCCCCGTGGGCGCCGTCCGGGCCTACAAAACGCTGATCCCGGTGATGGAGCGCATGGCTGCGCAGGACAGCTCGTTCTGGACTGATGCCGACCATCCCGCCCGCATGCTGGTGCAGACCATTGTCGACAAGGCCACCGTGCTCAAGGAAGAGGGCCGTGCGCTGTCCGATCCGCAGTTCCCGCAGCTGGTGACCGAGACGGTCGAGACGCTGTCGGCCCTGGCCCAGCCCAGTGCGGCAGATTTCGCCCAGGCGCTCAGCCGCTTTGGCGTGCGGCTCAAGCCCCGGCTGTCATCGGCGCTGCAGGATGTCGATGATTCGGGCTACTCCAGCAGCATGCTGCTGGAGAGCCAGTGGGGCGCGTCGGGCCTGATCAGCATCAGCCCTGAATCCGACTGGGCGCAACTGGCCCAGATGCAGGCAGAGCGCGAGGTGCTCGCGCAGCCCGCACCCAAGCCCGGGTATCAACCCGAGCCTGCGCTGCAGCCAGCCCCAGCGCCGCTGGCAGCCAGCGCCGCCACGCCAGGCCCTGGCGCGTCTGCCAACCTGGAGCAGATCGAGGCCGAAGTGATGCTGCGCCTGGCCACCAGCTTGCACAGCTTTGATGTGGACCCGGCGTTGCTGGCGGCCTTGACGGGCGCCTGGCCCAAGGTGCTGCTGCAGGCGGCCGAGCGCTCAGGTCAGGACTCATCGCATTACCGCGCCTACCAAGAGGCGGTGGACGACGTGTTGGCGCTGGCAGGGGCCAATGCCAGTGCCAGCATGCACAGCGATGCAGACATGCTGATCCCCTCGCTGCTCACGCGCCTCAAGTCCGGCCTGACCAGCATTGGCTGGATGCCCGAGCGCATTGCGCCGGTGCTCACGGCCGTGGCCCAGATGGCACCCAGCGCGCTGGTGGAGCTGCAAATGGTGCAGGAAGAGGGCCGCCAGGCGGTGCCGGCCGTGGCCGCACCATTGCCCGCTGTGGCGGCGGCCACGGCCTTGTCGCCTGCGCCAACCCCATCGGCCTGGGCGCAGCTGCCCGAGGCGGTGGACGCCATGGGTGAGGATGAGCCCGCCATCATCGTGACGGGCTCGATGCTCGATGCCCCCAAGCCCGACAGCGTGGGGCTGTGGATTGGCGGCAAGCGCCTGGAGGCCGGGGTCTGGCTGGAGTTCCTGGGCCAAGGCGGTGGCTGGGTGCCCAAGCAGCTGAGTTGGACCAATGCGCGCTCGACCATGTTCCTGTTTGTGGCCAGCGGCGGCGCGAGCCAATCGATCACGCGCCGCATGCTCGAGAAGCTGGCCCAGGAGCGGGCGGTACGGCCGGTTTGAGCGCTCGCGGGCAGCGCTCGCAACTGCCCAGTCGCCAACCGCTCATCCCCTAAGGGGTATCTGGGTTTCAGGCCTTTTGGCCGTGGCACAATCTCCGCTTTCGGGGCACCAAGCCCCAGGGGCATGCAGCTACACCAGGCTGCAGCCACCATAAGCCAATAAGCCAATCGCCTGGATGTGCTCAGCGTCCAGGTGCCAAGGAGACACCATGAGCCCATTCTCGCGCAGCCGCATTGCGGCCGCATGCCTGCCCTCGCGCCGCAACGTTCTGGCCGCCACCTTGCTGGGCGCCGCAGCCCTGCTGCCCCTGGCCTCGCAGGCCGCCGATCCCAAGAAGTACCCCGAGCGCGCCGTGCGTGTCGTGGTGGGCTTTTCTGCTGGCGGCACCACCGATGTGGTCGCGCGCATCATGGCCAAGGAGCTGACGGCCGAGCTGGGCCAGTCCTTCGTCGTGGACAACAAGCCGGGCGCCGGCAGCAACATCGCCACCGAGCAGGTGGCCCGCGCCGAGAACGATGGCTACACCCTGCTGTTTGTCGCGGTGACCAGCGCGATCAACCAGACCCTCTACCCCAAGGTGCGCTTTGACCTGGAAAAGGACTTTGCGCCGGTGGCACTGGGCGCCAAGGTGCCCAATGTGCTGGTGGTCAACCCCAGCGTGCCCGCCAACAATGTGCAAGAGCTGATCGCCTTTGCCAAGGCCAACCCCGACAAGGTCTCCTACGCGTCCTCGGGCAGCGGCACCTCGATCCACATGGCAGGGGAGCTGTTCAAGCTGCGCACGGGACTCAAGACCCAGCACATCCCCTACAAGGGCAGCTCGCCGGCGCTCACCGACCTGATGGCCGGCCAGGTGCAGTTCATGTTCGACAACATGCCGTCGGCCTGGCCGCATGTGAAGGCCGGCAAGCTCAAGGCCCTGGCCGTGACCACCACCAAGCGCTCGCCCACCGCGCCCGATCTGCCGACGATGGAAGAAAGCGGCATCAAGCCTTTTGATGTCTCGTCCTGGTTTGGTCTGATTGCGCCGGCCGGCACGCCGCCTGAAGTGGTGGCAAAGCTCAATGCCGCGATGAACCGCGCCTTTGACAAGCCCCAGGTCAAGGAAGCCTATGAAAAGCTCGGCGCTGTGGCCGAGAAGAACACGCCCGAGCAGTTTGGCGCCTTTATCAAGTCCGAAGTGGCGGCCTGGGCGCCGGTAGTCAAGTCCTCGGGCGCGACGGTGGACTGAGGCGGTCCCCGCACCACTTCGCACAGGCAGCTTCGGCTGCCTTTTTTCTTGCCCGCGCCGCGCTGGATGACGCCAGCAGGCGGTGGCCTGCGTTACAGTCCCAAGCTGGCACATCTCCACCGTTTTTCTCCCTCTGATGCAATCCTCCCCCGTCCATGCGATGACCCCCGGCCTGATGGTGATACACAGCAACCATCCGGAGGCTTTGCGGGACCTGGTCGTGGCCTGGATGCAGCGCTACCCGCTCCGGCCCCTGGAGAGCGAGACGATTCTGGTGCAAAGCAATGGCATCGCGCAGTGGCTCAAGCTGTCGATGGCCCAGCCGGTGGCAGAGGGCGGCTGCGGCATCACGGCTGCTGTCGATGTGCAGCTGCCTGCGCAGTTTCTGTGGCAGGCCTACCGGGCGGTGCTGGGCAAGCACGAGGTGCCCGAGATATCGCCTTTGGACAAGCAGCCGCTCACCTGGCGGCTGATGCGCCTCTTGCCCGATCTGCTGGCCCAGCCCGCGTTTGCCGCGCTGCAACGCTTTTTGGCCGAGGACCATGACCAGCGCCGGCGCTACCAACTGGCCGAGCGCATTGCCGATCTGTTTGACCAGTACCAGGTCTACCGCGCCGACTGGCTGCGCGACTGGGCTGAGGGCCGGGACCAGCTGCGCAGCGCGCGCGGCGACATCCAGCCGCTCGATGAAGAGCAGCGCTGGCAGGCGCAGCTATGGCGCGCGCTGCTGGACGATGTGGGCGCCGCCGGCATGGAGACCAGCCGTGCCGCCGTGCACCAGCGCTTTGTGCAGTACCTGCAGCCGCCGCAAGCGCCGCAAATGCTGCCTGTGCCTCAGGCGCGCAACCCCGGCCTGCCGCGCCGCGTGGTGGTGTTTGGCATCTCGTCGATGCCGGCGCAGACCTTGCAGGCGCTGGCCGCCATCTCGCGCAGCTGCCAGGTGCTGCTGTGCGTGCACAACCCCTGCCGCCACCACTGGTCGGACATTGTTGCCGACAAGGATTTGCTGCGCCACCAGTACCGGCGGCAGCAGCGCAAGGGCAGCATGCAGGGGCTCATCGATGACGACGACCTGCACCAGCATGCCCACCCGCTGCTGGCCGCCTGGGGCAAGCAGGGGCGCGACTACATCCACCTGATTGACGAGTTTGACCAGCCGGACCAGTACGCCTCGCTGCTTGGCCCCGTCAATGGCGGGCGCATTGACCTGTTTGGCGAGGCCGAGCCCAGCCACATGCTGGCCCAGTTGCAGGACGACATCCTGGACCTGCGGCCGCTGGCCGAAAGCCGCGCGCTGTGGCCGGCGGTGGACCCGGCGCAGGACGGCTCCATCCGCTTTCAGACCGCGCACAGCCCGCAGCGTGAGGTGGAGGTGCTGCACGACCAGCTGCTCGCCCGCCTGGGGGCCGATGCCAGCCTGCGGCCGCGCGACATCATCGTCATGGTGCCCGATATCCAGGTCTATGCGCCGCATATCGATGCGGTGTTTGGCCGCATCGCCCGCAGCGATGCGCGTTACATCCCCTATTCGCTGGCCGACCAGAGCCAGCGCGGGCGCGAGCCCATGCTCGTGGCGCTCGAGCATGTGCTGGCCATGCCCGAGAGCCGCTTTGCGGTGAGCGAAGTGCTGGATCTGCTGGCCGTCGATGCCCTGCGCCAACGCTTTGGCATTGACCCGGACGACCTGGCGTTGCTGCACCGCTGGATCGAGGGCGCCGGTGTGCGCTGGGGTCTGGATGCCGCCCAGCGCGCCCGCATTGGCCTGGCGCAGGCGGGAGAGACCAACAGCTGGCGCTTTGGCCTGCGCCGCATGATGCTGGGCTTTGCGGTAGGCCGTGGCGAGGCGCTCGGAGATATCCAGCCCTACGACGAGATCGGTGGCCTCGATGCCGCCGCGCTGGGCGGCCTGGCAGCCTTGCTGCGCGCGTTGGAGCAGGCCTGCGATTTGTTGGCACAGGACCTGCCACCCAGCACCTGGGTGGCGCGCGCCCGCGAGGTGCTGGCCTTGCTGTTTGACCCCCAGCAAGAGCATGAAAAGCTGCTGCAGATGCAGCTGATCCAGGGCCTGGAGCGCTGGCTGGGCCAGTGCGAGGCGGCAGCGTTTGATGAGGCCCTGCCGCTGTCGGTCGCGCGTGAGGCCTGGCTGGCCGGCATGGATGCCAGCAGCCTGAACCAGCGCTTTATGGCGGGATCGGTGAGCTTTTGCAGCCTGATGCCCATGCGCGCGATTCCGTTTCGCATGGTCTGCCTGTTGGGCATGAATGACGGCGCCTATCCGCGCCCGGTATCGGTGCTGGATTTTGACCTGATGCGCCAGCAGTACCGGCCCGGCGACCGCTCGCGCCGCGATGATGACCGCTACCTGCTGCTGGAGGCCGTGCTGTCGGCGCGCGAGCAGCTCTACATCAGCTGGGTGGGGCGCAGCATCCGCGACAGCACAGCCAGGCCGCCTTCGGTGCTGATCGGCCAGCTGCGCGACCATCTGGCCCAGGGTTGGCAACTGGCCAATGCTCCCGCTGGCCTGGCAGGCCCTGCCGCTGGCGAAGCGCTGCTGCGCGCGCTGACGCAGGAGCACCCGCTGCAGCCCTTCAGCCCGCGTTACTTTGCGCAGCCGCCCTCGCAGGCGGGCAGCGATGGCCTCTACACCTATGCGCAGGAATGGCATGGCGTGCATGGCGATGGCCTGCAGACCGAGTCGGGCGAAGACGCGCTGGAGGCCTTGCCCGAGATGGGGCTGGAGGCCGCGCTGAACCTGCGCCAACTGCAGGACTTTGCGCAAAAGCCGGTGGCTGCGTTCTTTCGCCAGCGCCTGCGTGTGTATTTTGAGGACGAGGACCTGACCGGCCAGGACGAGGAGATGTTTGCGCCCGATGGCCTGCAGGCCTGGGCCTTGCAGGCCAGCTTGCTGAGCGCCTTGGAGCCCTGGGTGCGTGACAACCCCGAAGCGGCGGGCGATGCGCCCCGCCTGCGCGCGCAGCTCGATGCCGCTGCCCAGCGGCTGCGGCTGGAGGGGCGCCTG
>NZ_APCR01000483.1:0-8629 GCF_000410635.1 Comamonas sp. B-9 | reverse complement strand
GGCGGCCGCAGCCGCAGCCGCAGCGGGTGCCGCTTGCGCCGCCTGTGCGGCAGCGGGCGAGAAGGGGTCGCTGGCAGCACCACCGGACGGCTGCTGCATGCCCTTCATCATCTCCTGCGCCATGCCAAAGCCCATCGCCATCGTCGCGGGGATGGTGGCCGCTGCCGCGCCTTCGCCGCCATTGGCCATCGCCTGGCCCATCTGGTACTTCACATAGTCGTTGAGGTTGCCGATTGCGCTCATCGACGAGCGCTTGTCGATCGCCTGCTCCACCTCGGGCGGCACCGAGACATTTTCCAGCAGGAAGCTGGTGATCTCCAGGCCGTATTTTTCGGTGACGGCCGGGTTGATCAGCTGCAGCAGCGCATCACCCATCTCGGTGTAGCGCTGGGCCACATCGAGCACGGGCACCTGGGCCTTGGCCAGCGCTTCGCTGAAGATGCTGACAATGCGCGAGCGCATCGTGTCGGCAAACTCGTCGAGGCGGAAATTCTGGTCCGTGCCCGCCACTTCCTTGAGGAACTTGGCCGGCTGCACAATGCGGAAGTCATAGGTGCCGAAGGCACGCAGACGCACGACACCAAAGTCCTTGTCGCGCATCATCACCGGGTTGGAGGTGCCCCATTTGTTGCCGGTAAAGAGGCGCGTGTTGATGTAGTAGACATCGCACTTAAAGGGCGAATTGAAGCCGTACTTCCAGCCGCGCAGGGTCGACAGAATCGGGATGTTCTGCGTCGTCAGCTGGTGGCGGCCGGGGCCGAACAGGTCGGCAAACTGGCCTTCGGAGACAAACTGCACCTGCTGCGATTCGCGCACGATCAGCTGGGCGCCGTTCTTGATTTCCTTGTCCTCATCGGGCCAGCGGTAGGACAAGGTATCGCGCGAGTCATCGGTCCACTCGATGATCTCGATCAGTTGCTTGGTGATGATGTTCATGAGGTTCATCGGTGATCCTTGGCCAAAAGAGGATGAAAACCAGGCCATTCTAGAGCCACTGCCCGTCCATGGCGATGACCCTGAGCGGCCTGACGGCAAAACAGCCGCAAAAGCGGCTGTTGGCAGAGAAATGTTTTAAATCTGGTGGTCAGGCACCGCAGCACTTCTTGTACTTCTTGCCGCTACCGCAAGAGCAGGGATCGTTGCGGCCGGGCACCTCGCCCTTGACGATGGTGGCCTGGCGCGGGCCCATGCTCTTCCAGATCTGGCGCAGGTCATACACCGCCCAGATCGCCTCGCCAAAGGTCTCCACGCGCTCCTGGCTGGTGCTGGCCGGGCCGTTTTCGTCGTACATGCAGACCGTGGGGGTGCCGGTGTCGTCCTCGGTCAGGGCCACCACCGATTCCAGCGCATCGTTCAGCCAGCGGGCCGCTTCCTTGTCGCGCGGTGCGGTCCACTCATCGGCCCAGTTTTCCACGACGAACATGAAGCCCAGCGCCCAGACCTGGCCGAACGAGGGGATCTCCTGGCCGTCCAGCTCCTGGCGCTCTTCCTCGGGCAGGCTGGCAATGGCGCCGCGCATGTCCATCGCATCGGGCTGGAAGGTGTCGTCATCTTCGAGGCTCTTGACATCGGCGTCGAGCTGGGCAGTCACCTCGTTCCAGCGGATCTGCCAGAGCTCCAGAAAACGGTCCTGCTGGGCCCGGTCCTGGAAGGCCGGCAGCTGCGGCAGCTTGCCGTCCGCATCGCGCTCCAGCAGCTCGCCATCGCCCACCAGCATCGGCAGAAACTCTTCGACCGGCACCGCGCGGCGCGTGCAGACCAGCGCGGTGAGTGCGCCGTCGGCAAATTCCCACTGCGGAATCTCTTCGGCGCGCGTGCGCATGTCTTCCAGGATCTGGTCGATCTCGGTCAACTGGTCGTCATTCAATCCATCGGGGATCTGGGGCTGGGTCATCGGAGCTCTCTCAATAGGGGGCCGCACAGCACAAACCCCTGCACGCTTGCAATGCCACCAGCGCCCCCTATGATGGGTCTGGTTTTGTAACAACATTGCAATGGCAGACGGCCGCTGCGCCAGGCAGGGCCTGCAGTGTAGCGCCAGCCAGGCGCCTGTGCTGCAGCCCGGGATTTGCGCGCGCTTTTGGGCGGTCTGACCTGCACCCCACACCCCATGAACCAGCTCAACAAGATTTTCCCCGTCCGCTACACCGTGATGGCGCTGTGCATGCTCTTGCTGGTCGTCGGCATCATCGCGCTCGTGCTGCAGGCCAGCGCCTGGTGGTGGCTGGCCGTGCTGGCCGGCGCCGCGCTCACGCTGCTGGGCCTGCGCGACCGGCGCCAGACGCGCCACGCCATTCTGCGCAACTTCCCGGTCATCGGCCATATGCGTTTTTTCCTGGAGCTCATCCGCCCGGAGATGCGCCAGTACTTTATCGAAAGCGACACCGAGGCCCTGCCCTTCTCGCGCGCCCAGCGCTCGCTGGTCTACCAGCGCGCCAAGGGCGACCCGGACAACCGCCCTTTTGGCACTTTGATGGATGTGGGCGCACGCGGCTATGAATGGGTCAACCACTCGATGGCGCCCACGCGGCTGGACGGCCATAACTTCCGCGTCTGGATCGGCGGCTCGCCCGATGCGCCGTCGCAATCGGTCGCGCCCTGCACCCAGCCCTACCATGCCAGCGTCTTCAACATCTCGGCGATGAGCTTTGGCGCGCTGTCGGCCAATGCCATCCTGGCGCTGAACAAGGGCGCGCAGATTGGCGGCTTTGCCCATGACACCGGCGAAGGCTCGATCAGCCAGCACCACCGCGTGCACGGCGGCGACCTGATCTGGGAGGTGGCCTCGGGCTACTTTGGCTGCCGCAACGACGACGGCAGCTTCAGCGAAGAGCGCTACGTCGCCAACGCCACCCAGCCCCAGGTCAAGATGATCGAGCTCAAGCTCAGCCAGGGCGCCAAGCCCGGCCATGGCGGTGTGCTGCCCGGCGCCAAGGTCACCCCCGAGATTGCGGCGGCGCGCGGCATTCCGGTGGGCATCGACTGCATCTCGCCAGCCCGGCACAGCGCCTTCTCCACGCCCGAGGAGATGATGCATTTCATCGCCCGGCTGCGCACGCTCTCGGGCGGCAAGCCCACCGGCTTCAAGTTCTGCCTGGGCCACCCCTGGGAATGGTTTGCCATCGTCAAGGCCATGCTCAAGACCGGCATCACGCCGGACTTCATCGTCGTCGACGGTGCCGAAGGCGGCACTGGCGCAGCGCCGGTCGAGTTCACCGACCACGTCGGCGTGCCGCTGCAAGAAGGCCTGCTCTTGGTGCACAACACCTTGATCGGCGTGAATCTGCGCGACCGCATCAAGCTGGGCGCCGCCGGCAAGGTCATCACCGCCTTTGACATCACCCGCATGATGGCGCTGGGCGCCGACTGGTGCAATGCCGGCCGGGGCTTCATGATGGCGCTGGGCTGCATCCAGGCCCAGACCTGCCACACCGGCAACTGCCCCACTGGCGTCACGACGCAAGATGGCGTGCGCCAGCAGGCCCTGGTCGTGCCCGACAAGGCCACGCGCGTGGCCCAGTTTCACAAAAGCACCTTGCATGCGCTGCAGGAGCTGGTGCAGGCCGCCGGCCTCCAGCACCCTTGCGAGCTCAATGCCCACCATATCGTGCGCCGCATCAGCGACACCGAGGTGCGCCTGCTGTCCAACCTGCTGCTGCAGGTGCGGCCCGGCGCGCTGCTGGACGACCTGGCGCACCAGCACGATGTCTTTCGCACCTACTGGCCGCTGGCCAGCGCCGAGAGCTTCCAGCCACTGGCGCAGCCCCATGTCAAACCCTCGGCACCGGCCGACCACCAGGACATGGTGCCCCAGGCGGCCGAGGCCTCTTGAGCGGGCAGCGATAATGCAAGGTTTTCACTGTTGCTGGAGTGGCCGCTGCGGCGTGCGCCCCGCTTGCGCATGACCGATACCGCTTCCCCCTTACAGCCCCCTGCCCCCGCTGGCGCCCCGCCCGGCGCCCTGCCCACCGAGCGCCCGGACTATGCCGCGTTTTTGCAGCAGCACCTGGCCAGCCAGGCCTTTAACGTCGTGCGCTATGAGCTGCCGGGCGAATCGGTCTGGCTCAAAAAAGCCGGCCCGGCGATAGCCGCCTGGCGCTACCGGACCTTGGGCCTGCTCTCGCGCCTGCTGGATGTACCGGTGCTGCAACCCGCCGGTGCTGCAACCCGTGGTCACCCCGGGCGGGCAAGCCGCCATTGCGACCGAGGTGCGGCGCCTGCGCGACCTGCATGCGCGCGGCCTGCGCGTGCCGCTCGTGCTGGCCGATGCGCCCGAGGGCTTTCTGATGCGCCACCTGGGCCTGCCCGGCGGCGATACGCCGTCGCTCAGCGACGAGATCGAGGCCGCCGCGCGCCAAGCCCCCGCCAGCACCTTGGCGCTGTGGCAGCAAGGCTTTGCCGCGCTGCAGCGCGTACATGCCAGCGGCACCTGCCTGAGCCAGGCCTTTGCCCGCAACATGGTGCGCTGCCCCGATGGCGTCATTGGCTATATCGACTTTGAAGACGACCCGCTGGCGACCTTGCCGCCTGCACTGTGCATCGTCAAGGACGCGCTGTGCTATGCGCATTCCACCGCGCTGTTCCTGGACAATGCCGGCACCCTGGAGGCAGCCCGTGCCGACTGGCATGCCTGGCTGGCGCAGACCGATCCTGCCGTGCGCGCCGCGCTGGAGCGCACCGTGCAGCAGATGCGCTGGGTCGGCAAGCTGCCCAACCAGCGCAAGCTGGGGCGCGATACCTTGCGCTTGCGGGCGATGTATGGCCTGCTGCGCCCACTGCCCTAACCACCTGTTCGCTGCATTTCACCGACAAAAAAATGGCCTGCATCTGCAGGCCATTCCTTTTGGAGCGGGGTGTTGATCAGCCCTTGGCGGTATCCACCACGGGCACCTGCACGGGCGCATTCTCCAGCACCGGCTCGTTGTTCAGCACCGCGTTGAGCTTGGTGTAGTCCAGCGCGTTTTCCCAGCGCGAGACCACGACGGTGGCAACGGCATTGCCGATAAAGTTGGTCAGCGAGCGGCATTCGGACATGAAACGGTCCACACCCAGGATCAGCGCCATGCCGGCCACGGGCACTTCCGGCACCACGGCCAGGGTGGCAGCCAGCGTGATGAAGCCCGCGCCGGTCACGCCCGCAGCGCCCTTGGAGCTCAGCATCGCCACCAGCAGCAGCGCAATCTGGTGTCCCAGGGTCAGGTGGGTGTCGGTCGCCTGAGCGATGAACAGCGCCGCCAGGGTCATGTAGATGTTGGTGCCATCGAGGTTGAACGAGTATCCGGTAGGCACCACCAGGCCCACCACCGACTTGCTGCAACCGGCCTTTTCCATCTTGTGCATCAGCGATGGCAGGGCCGATTCGGACGACGAGGTACCCAGCACCAGCAGCAGCTCATCCTTGAGGTAGCGGATCAGCTTGAGCACCGAGAAACCGCAGGCACGGGCCACGGCACCCAGAATCACCAGCACAAAAAGCAGCGAGGTGATGTAGAAGGTCGCGACCAGCTCGGCCAGGTTCAACAGCGAGCCGAGACCGAACTTGCCGATCGTGAACGCCATCGCACCAAAGGCGCCGATGGGGGCGAGCTTCATCACGATGTTGACCAGCTTGAAGACGGGCTTGGTCAGCGATTCGAGCAGGTTGAGCACGGGCTTGCCGCTGTCACCAACCATCGCCAGCGATACGCCAAACAGCACCGCCACCAGCAGCACTTGCAAAATGTTGTCGCCGACAAAGGGGCTGATCAGGGTCTTGGGGATGATGTCCATGACAAAGCCGGTCAAGGTCATGTCATGCGACTTGGCCACGTAGGAGCTGACTTCCTTCTGGTCCAGATCGGCCACATTGATGTGCATGCCGGCGCCCGGCTGCATCACATTGGCCACGATCAGGCCCACGATCAGCGCCAGGGTCGAGAAGGTCAGGAAGTACACCATGGCCTTGCCGAACACACGGCCCACGGTGCTCAGGTGCGTCATGTTCGCAATGCCGGTCACGATGGTCAGGAAAATCACCGGCGCGATGATCATCTTGATCAGCTTGATGAAGGCATCGCCAAAGGGCTTCATCGCCGCACCATATTGGGGCTCGAAATGCCCCAACAAGACACCGATGGTGATGCCGATAATCACCTGGAAGTACAAAGTCCGGTAAAAAGGCGGTGCCTGTACAGGCGCCTGGCTGGCGGTGGTATCGATCTGCATGGTGGGGCTCCAAAGATTCTCGGCACCAACTCGGTGCGCTGAGGCGCGTTTGTATCCCAGCCCTTACAGATTGCCCATTAGACATTAGTATTAGGCGCTGCCTTCCCAGAGCTACGGAAAACCCAAACCCAGGGAAACTACCTAGCCCGTTGTTACACCTTAGCCATGATTCCCCGCCGCTCCCTGCGATCCCTGTGGACCTTCTGCGCCGTGCTGCTGAGCACGGCCGCTGCTGCTGCGGGCGCCTGGCACTGGATGCTGCAGCACAGCCTGGCCGAGGAAAACCTGCAGGCCCACCGCCAGCTCGTCCTGTATGCGCAGGCGCTCAGCCAGCGCCTGGACCGCTACCGGGTGCTGCCCGATGTGCTGGCGCTCGATGCCGAGCTGCGCGAGGCGCTCACCCACCCGCAAAGCCCCGAGCAGGTGGTACGCCTCAACCGCAAGCTGGAGCAGGCCAACGGCGCCAGCCTGGCCTCCACCCTCACCTTGATCGATGCTCAGGGCGTGGCACTGGCCGCCAGCAACTGGCGCACGCCGTCCAGCAATGTGGGCGAGGACTACAGCTTTCGCCCCTATGTGCAACTGGCGCTGGCGCAGGACAAGGGCAGCTTCTACGGCATCGGTGTGACCACCGGCGAGGCCGGTTACTTCCTCTCGCGCGCCATCAGCAGCGATGCCGGTGGCCAGCACCGGGTGCTGGGCCTGATCGCGATCAAGATCGTGCTGCTGGAGCTCGAGCGCGAATGGATCCAGAACCCCGACATCGTGCTGGCCAGCGATACCAACGGCGTCGTTTTTCTGGCCAGCAACGAGGACTGGCGCTACCGCAAGCTCAAACCCATCGATGCCCTTGCGCAGCAGGAGATGGACCGCACCCAGCAGTACCGCAGCCAGCCGCTCAAGCCCATGCGCTATGCGCAGGAGCAGCCGCTGGACGAAGGCGGCGCGCTCGTGCAGTGGCAGGACCCGGCCGTGGGCCGCAAACTCTGGCAAACGGTGACCTTGCCCGAAACCAGCTGGCAGCTGCATATCCTGCACGATGTGGACAACAGCCTGGCCTCTGCCTGGTGGGCCGCAGGGGCGGCGGGCGGCAGTTGGCTGGCGCTGTCGCTGCTGCTGCTCTATGCGCGCCAGCGCCAGCGCTTATCGGCCTTGCGCCAGCGCAGCCGCGAAGAGCTCGAAGCGCTGCTCAAGCAACACGCCCAAGAGCTGCGCAGCGCGCAAGATGGCATCGTGGCCGCTGCCCACCAGGCCGATGCCGGCCACAGCCAGAGCCTGGAACACCTGCCCCAGGGCGTGGTGGTGATCGATGCCGCGCTGAACCTGGTCGCCTGGAACTCGCGCTACATGGAGCTGTTCCGGCTGCCGGCGGGCCTGTTGAAAGTGGGCATGCCGGTCGAGGAGCTGTACCGCTACAACGCGCGCCGGGGCCTGCTGGGCACCGGGCCCATCGACGAGGCCATCGAGCGGCGCATGCAGTTTTTGCGCAGCGGCAAGCCCCATGCGCGCGAGAGCGAAAAGGCCGACGGCACGGTGCTGGAGATCCGGGGCAACCCCCTGCCCGATGGCGGCTTTGTGACCAGCTATGCCGACATCACCAGCTACAAGAACGCCGCGCGCGAGCTGCGCTCGCTGGCCGATGCGCTGGAAAAGCGCATCGCCGACCGCACCGAAGACCTGGCCCAGGCCAAGCGCGAGGCCGAGCAGGCCAACCGCTACAAGTCCAAGTTTGTCGCCGCCGCTGTGCATGACCTGCTGCAGCCGCTGAACGCTGCACGCGTGTTTGCATCGCTGCTGCGCCAGCATGTGCAGGGCGACAAGGCCTTGCAGCTGGCCAGCGATGTCGAAGGCGCGCTGGCCTCGCAGGACGACATCCTGAACAGCCTGCTCGACATTGCACGCATGGAATCGGGCCAGCTCGAGGTGAACCGCCGTGACTTTGCGCTGCAGCCCATGCTGGCCCAGCTGGGCAGCAGCCTGGGCGTGCTGGCCCAGGGCCATGGTCTGCAGCTGCAGGTCATTCCCTGCCGCGCGGTGGTGCACAGCGACGAGGCGCTGCTGCGCCGCATCGTGCAGAACTTTCTCTCCAACGCCATCCGCTACACGCGCCAGGGCCGCATCGTGCTGGGCTGCCGCCGCGTGGGCGGCCATCTGCGCATCGAGGTGCATGACCAGGGCCCGGGCATCCCCGAGAGCCTGCACCGCGAGATTTTTGAAGAATTCCGCCGGCTGGAGACTGGCCGCCAGCATGAGCGCGGCGCCGGCCTGGGCCTGGCCATTGTCGAGCGCCTGGGGCGCCTGTTGCAGCACCCGATTGGCCTGCGCTCGGCGCTGGGCCGGGGCTCGGTCTTCTGGGTCGAGGTGCCATTGAGCCAAACCGCCTTGGCCCCGGAGCCCGCGCGCGAGCCCCCGGAGGCAGCACCTG
>NZ_APCR01000481.1:0-1656 GCF_000410635.1 Comamonas sp. B-9 | reverse complement strand
CGGCCTGCGGCTGCAGCACCTCCGTCAGGCACTGGCTGGGCCAGCCCTTGCCGGGCAGCTGGGCATCGAGCGCATCCCAGCCGGTGGGGATGCCCGCCATCGGCGCGCGCACCAGGTGGTCGCCGCGCCAGAGCTGGGCGGCCACCGTGGGCGGCAGGGACAGGGCATCAAGTTTAGGCATGGCAAATAACTGTATATATGTACAGTATAAGAGCTTGCGCCTGGCTTATGTGTAACAGCGGGCGGGCCTGCGCCGGGCTGTAGGACGGCAAAGCCTGTGTATGTCTTTGAAAACAAGCCCCTGCAGCTTTGTTTTGAAGCTGGCAGCCAGCCCGGGTAAGATCGCGGTACATGCAAATACCAGAACCCCACGACTCTGCCGACCGCCCCGCGCCGCCGTCTTCTGCCGCCTCTGCGCGGCGTGCGGCCGTGGTCGATGGTGTGGCGGTGGACGGCCTGGCGCCGGTGCCGCATCTGGAGCGCAAGGCGGGGGCATTGCTGCTGTTTACCTTGCTGCTGATCCTGGGCTCGGCCTTTTATCTGATGTATGCGCGCGGCGTATTTGAGCCCAAGCAGTCGCTGATCCTGACGGCCGATGACTCCGAGGGCGTCTCCATCGGCCTGGACATGACCTTCTCCGGTTTTGCGATCGGCAAGGTCAGCAAGATCGAGCTGGCGCCTGATGGCACGGTGCGCATCCATGTGGATGTGCCCGAGAAAGACGCGCACTGGCTGCGCAGCAGCAGCGTGTTCACCCTGGTCAAGGGCCTGGTGGGCGGCACGACGATCAAGGCCTACTCGGGCATTCTGGATGACCCGCAGCTGGAGGACGGCGCCGTGCGCGCGGTGCTCTCGGGTGATGCGACGGCCGAGCTGCCGCAGCTGATGAGCAATGCCCGCCAGCTGCTGGAGAACCTGAACATGATGACCTCGGCCGGCTCGGCCTTGGGCGGCACCCTGGAGCAACTGCGTGACCTGAGCACCAAGCTCAACGGCCCCAGCGGCGCGCTGGGCGTGGTGATGGGCGGCGACGCCGAGGCGCGCAAGATATCGCAGACGCTGGACCGCACCAACCAGCTGCTGGCGCGGCTCGATGGCCTGGCCAAGAATGCCGACAAGCAGGTCTTCGGGGCCGATGGCGTGATGCCCGAAGTGCGCGCCACGGTGCAGCAGCTCAATGCCGTGCTGGGCGATGTGCGCGGCAGCTTGAAGAAGGTGGATGCGGTGCTGGTGGAGGCCCAGGCCGTGGGTGCCAATGCCAAGGATGCGACCAACCAGCTGGGCGATTTGCGCGCCGATGTAGAGGCGAACCTGCGCAAGGTGGAAGGCATGCTGACCGAGCTGAACCGCAAATGGCCGTTTGCCAAAAAAGATGCCGAGGTGCGACTGCCATGAGCGCGGCTATTGCCATCACCACCCGCCTGGCCGCCGCACTGCTGGCCGCCGCTGTGCTGGGCGGCTGCGCCAGCAGCAAAAAGGCGCCCGACTGGGCGATCAACGAACAAGGCGCTGCCGAACGCGCGACCGATGCCTACCTGTCGGGCAACAGCCGGGTGGCGGATGCCGAATGGCGGCGTGCGCGCGATGAGGTCAGCCGCACGGCGCGGCCCGACTTGCTGGCCCGATTGGAGCTGGCGCGCTGCGCCGCGCAGGTGG
>NZ_KE148599.1:255-1319 GCF_000410635.1 Comamonas sp. B-9 | reverse complement strand
TGCGCCGCTACCGGCACGCCCTTGCTGGCGCTGGAGCGTGCGCCCTGGCAGGCGCAGCCCGGCGATAGCTGGACCGAGGTCGCCAGCATGGCCGATGCCGCCAGCGCGCTGCCCCAGGCGCCCAGCCGGGTGTTTCTGGCCGTGGGGCGCAAACAGCTCGATGCCTTTGCCGCCTACCCGCAGCACCATTACCTGCTGCGCCTGGTCGATGCACCTGTGCCCGGCAGCTTGCCGCTGCCCCGGCACATGGTGGTGCTGGGCCGGGGGCCTTTTGGCATGCAGGACGACCTGGCCCTGCTGCAGCAGCACCACATCACCTGGCTGGTGGCCAAGAATGCGGGAGGGGCCGCCACGCGCGGCAAGATCGATGCCGCCCGTGCACTGGGCTTGCCGGTCGTGATGGTGCAGCGCCCGGCACTGCCCTTGCGGCCGCGCACTGAAAGCGTGGCGGCGGTCATGCATTGGCTCCGTCATGGCGCCTTGCCATCCACTGTGCCGTAGCGCGGCGTATAGGTGTAGCGGCCCACGCGGCGGGTGAGGCGGTTGCCCACCAGCACGACGGTGCGCATGTCGGCCATCTCGGGCTGGGCCTCAGCGAGGCTGCAAACCTGCAGCGATTCCTCGGGCGTGGAGACGGCGCGGGCAAAAATCAGCAGGCGCTCGGGCTCGCAATGCGCGCGCAGCAGCTCCAGCAGGCGGATAAATCCTTGCGGCCTGCTGTGCGAGCGCGGGTTGTAAAAGGCCATCGCAAAATCGGCTTCGACCGCCAGTTCCACCCGGCGGGCAATCACCGGCCAGGGCTTGAGGTTGTCCGACAGATTGATGCAGCAAAAATCATGGCCCAGCGGCGCGCCTGCGCGGGCGGCGGCGGCCAGCATCGCGGTAACGCCGGGCAAGACCTGCACGTCCAGTCCCAGCCAGCGTTCGGCCTGCGCGCCTTGTGCGCGTTCCAGTGCTTCAAACACGGCCGATGCCATGGCGAACACGCCCGGATCACCGGACGAAACCACAACGACCTGCAGGCCCTGGGCTGCCAACTCCAGCGCCTGCTGGGCGCGTTCCAG
>NZ_KE148599.1:0-234 GCF_000410635.1 Comamonas sp. B-9 | reverse complement strand
CCGGGGGGAGCCACTGCGGCTCGCGGCTGCCAGCCGGTGCGCTGCGCGCCAGCAAGGCCTGCGCACGCGCCACATAGGGGAAGTAGCCCACAACCGCGTCGGCCGCCAGCAAGGCCTGCAGCACCGCAGGCGTGATCTGGTCCAGGTCACCGGGGCCCAGGCCGGCAATGGTCAGCTGGCCGCTGCCTACCATGCGGCCTCCGGGCGGCGGCCCTGGCCGTGCACCAGCACGAT
>NZ_APCR01000470.1:0-2329 GCF_000410635.1 Comamonas sp. B-9 | reverse complement strand
CACGGCCAGCCGCCTGGCCGGCCGCGCCGGCGCCATCGTGCCGATCACCGCCCAGGCCGCCGATGGCAGCGTGCCGCTGTTCCGCCTGCTGGCCGAGCATGCCATCAGCATCAACACCGCAGCGGCCGGCGGCAATGCCAGCTTGATGACCTTGGACTGAGGCTGAAGCTTGGGGCGTAGCCCCATCAAAAAAGGGCTCGAGATCGCAAGATCCCCAGCCCTTTTATTTATTTAGTTAGGGCGTTGCAGTGTTGCAAGCGCCGCCAGCGCTATCAGTCCATCGTCGTGAACAGCGCGGCCACCCCCAGCACCAGGAAGATCACCGCGCAGACGCGGTGGATCCAGCGGATCGGCAGCTTCTTGGTGATCTTGTCGCCAAACCAGACCACCGGCGCATTGGCCAGCATCATGCCGATCGTGGTGCCAGCAACCACCCAGTAATAAGAAGCGGGGTACTTGGCGGCCAGGCCCACGGTGGCCAGCTGGGTCTTGTCGCCCATCTCGGCCAGGAAGAACAGCAGCACCGTGGTGCCGAACACGCCCCAGCGGCCGCTGCTCTTGCCCGCTTCGTCCTCGTCGATCTTGTCGGGGATCAGCATCCAGCCGGCCATCAGGATAAAGGACACGCCCAGAATCCAGCGCAGCACATCGGGGCCCAGCATCGTGGTGATCCAGGCGCCAACGGCGCCGGCCAGCGCATGGTTGACCAGCGTCGAGACAAAGATGCCCAGCACAATGGGCCAGGGTTTGCGGTATTTGGCAGCGAGGACAAGGGACAGCAACTGTGTCTTGTCGCCCATTTCGGCAAGGGCAACGACAGCGGTCGAGAGGAGAAAGGCTTCCATGGAGTGGGGATCGTTATTGCAGCCGGATATAGCAAGACAGCATTGACCGCATCGCGACTCCGGCATTGGATCGCAACGTGGTCAATGGTCTCGCCCAGCATCCTCATCACAAGATGCCGTGTACGCCATAGGCCGCGAAGGCCCAAGTTTGTTGACGCACACTCTGCGGCGCATCGCGCGCCCAGCAGGCTACTCCCCAAAGACTGGCGCATCATACGCCCAAAAGCGATGTTGCGCCGCAACACCTACGCCCGCCAGGGAAAATACCAAGGGCTGGTTGCGGGAACTGTCAACACAGCGTAAGGCGATTCACCCATAATGGTGAAGCTCAATGTGCCCCCGGGTACACTAGAGCGCGCGGTGATCCGTCTTGGAAGTTGTCACAGGTTTGTTGATTGCATCAGGCTCCATCGCTTTTTTTACTTTTTTCGGAGTCCTCAAATGGGCAACAAACTTTACGTGGGCAACCTGCCTTACTCTTTCCGTGACAGCGATCTGGAAAGCACTTTCAGCCAATTCGGTACCGTCTCCAGCGCCAAGGTCATGATGGAACGTGACACCGGCCGTTCCAAGGGCTTCGGCTTTGTGGAAATGGGTTCGGACGCTGAAGCACAAGCTGCTATCGAAGGCGTGAACGGCCAAGGCTTTGGCGGTCGTAACCTGGTCGTGAACGAAGCACGTCCAATGGAAGCACGTCCTCCACGCAGCGGCGGCTTCGGCGGCGGTGGTGGTGGCCGTGGTTTCGGCGGTGGTGATCGCGGCGGCTTCGGCGGCGGCGGTGACCGCGGTGGCTTCGGCGGCGGTGGCCGTGGTGGCTACGGTGGCGGCAGCTACTAAGCACATCGCATCCAAAACCTCTTAGAGGTTTTGACAGTGAGATGACGGGTTTTCCCGGAAAAAAGGCCTCTTTGAGGCCTTTTTTGCATCTGGTTGCAGCTTCTGCGCCACAACTGAGGGGCACAACTATGCCATTCTCGGTTTTTATGCCAGAAAATAAAGGATGGAGCATTCCTCCATTGGGCTACTGCGATAGATGACCGGTGTTCTACAGGGCGCGATCGCATTATTTAAGAGTTATCAGGAGTCCCTCAAATGGGCAACAAGCTTTACGTCGGTAATTTGCCATACCAGGTTCGCGACAACGATCTGGAACAGGCCTTTGGTCAGTTTGGCAGCGTAACCAGCGCCAAGGTGATGATGGAACGCGACACGGGTCGCTCCAAGGGTTTCGGTTTTGTAGAAATGGGCAGCGATGAAGAAGCCCAAGCTGCGGTCAACGGTCTGAACGGTCAGCCCCTGGGCGGCCGCAATCTGGTCGTGAACGAAGCACGCCCCATGGAGCCCCGTCCTCCCCGCAGCGGCGGTGGTGGTTTTGGCGGCCCACGCGGTGGTGGCTTTGGCGGCGGCGGCGGTAACCGTGGCGGCTTTGGCGGCGGCGGTGGTGGCTACGGCGGCGGTGGTGGCGGTGGCTACGGCGGCGGCGG
>NZ_KE148598.1:2236-3005 GCF_000410635.1 Comamonas sp. B-9 | reverse complement strand
TGCGGCTGCGGGGGCCACCGGCGCGGCCTTGGCCGCAGGGGCTGGTTTGGCCGCCGGTGCCGTGCCCGCTGCCGGTGTTTGGGCAAAAACGGCCGCTGTGCTGCACAGGGCGATACCGCTGATCCAGGCTTTCCAGGTGTTGCGCATAAAACTCTCCTGTCCTTGAGTTGCTGGGATGCCTGGCTTGCTGGGCCATGGCATCTCCATGCTGCGACGGGCGTTTGCAAAAAACAAGCGGGTCAATGCGGATCGGTGTTTTTTATCGCCAATAATTTTGTAATTGCTTGTTTTTATTGATTATTCGCATCAGCATTGACCGTCGGTCGATCCATGTCGGGGTAGAGGCGGCCCAGCGCCTGGGGCAGGCATTCACCCAGCTGCAGCTGCAGCGCCTGCAGATGGGCGGCACGCGCCTCGTCGCTCAAACCGGCATCGGCGGCCAGGCTGCCCAGCGCCTTCCACTGCTGCTGCCACTGCGTGGCGCGGTGCTGCACGGCGGTCTGCACCGCCTCGCTCCACTGCGCCGGTGCACTGGGGCTGGTGTAGCGCCCGCGCCCCCGGCCAAAGTGCGAGATCACCAGGTACTTGAGCAGCAACTGGCCGGTCAAGGCGCTCAGGTACTCGGGTGAGAGGTGAAAGCGCTGGGCCTGCTGGTCAAACATCTTGTTGGCGCTCCAGGCAGCACCGGCAAAGGTGACGGCGCCCACCAAGGCGCCGACCAGTGCGCCTGCGCCCAAGGTCATGCCACCGGCCACCATATCGGCGCCCA
>NZ_KE148598.1:636-2226 GCF_000410635.1 Comamonas sp. B-9 | reverse complement strand
CCCGGGCCGGTCGCAGCCCCTGCCGTGAGCGCACCCCAGAGGCTGGCCGTCTGCGGGTCCAGCGGTGTGCTGGTTTTCAGGTGGTCCTTGAGCTGCTGCTGGATCTGGCTGGCCGCCTGGCCATCGAGCTGGTGCAGCGCCAGCAGGGCCTGGGTGCTGGCCAGGTCGGCCTGCTGCAGGGATTGGGTCAGGCGCTGCATCGCAGCGGTCTGCTCGGGGCTGAGCTCAGCGCCCTCAGCGCCGCTGCCCCGGATCGCTTGCGCGACCGAGCCGCTGACCTTGTTCCAGGCGCGCTGCCAGAGCTTGTTGTCGCTGGCCTGCACGGTCTCCTGCGCGGTGGCCACCAGCAGCAGCTGCTCGGCCAGGGCCTGCAGGCTGGCCGCTTCGCGCGCTTGCTGGCGCTGCGCGCGGGTTTGCAAGAGGCGCTGGTAGGCCGGCTGCTTGGCATCTGGCAGCAGCGGCGCGATGGACTGCATCACTTGCTTTTCATGCCACCAGCTGCGTGTGAAGGCATCGAGCACCTGCACCGAGCGCACGGTGCCGGCAAACTCGGCCGTCGCCGCGCGCCAGCGCTGCAGGTCGGCAGCGGTTTGCGCGGCTGTGGTGTCGCTGCCGATCTGGTTGAGCAGCACCAGCACGGGCTTGTCCATCCACTGCAGGATGCGCATCTCGCTGGCCCAGTAACCGGCGTCGGCCGGGTCTTCGGCGGCATTGACCAGGTAGAGCATCACATCGGCATGGTCACGCGCGGCCTGCAAGGCGCGCTGACTCATGTAGAAGGGTTTGTCGCGCCAGCGGTCCCAGACGTTGGACAGAAACCAGCCCAGCGGGTTGCCCTGCTGCTTCAAACGGTTGTAGAGCCGCACCGAATCGCCAAAACCCGGCGTGTCCCAGAGCCAGAGTTCATCGCCCTGTTCGGTGCGCTGCAGCAGGTAGCGCTGCGATTGGCTGGTGACATGGGCGGCGTCCTGCACTTCGCCAATGTCCTCGGCCACCAGGGTGCGGGCCAGCGTGGTCTTGCCGATATTGGTGTGCGACAGCAGGCACCAGGCGATGGTCTGGTCGTTGGCCGCATCCGCTGCCTGCGGCACGGCGGTGGGGAGAGGGGGGGCGTTCGTCATCTCGGTCATCGTGCGGGTCTCGTCAGGTGCCGGTGGTGATCAGCTGGGCGTTGAAGCCGTGCTGCTGGGCAAATTCTTGCCACAGCGCTTCGCGCTCCTGCAGGCGGCGGGGGGCGCCGGCATTGCGCGCGGCAAAGTCGCTGGCCCAGAGCCAGAGCTGGCCGTTGGCGCCAAAGCGGCTGCGCAGCTGGGCCAGCAGCTCGCCATGCACCTCGGCCTCGGGCGTGGCCGACAGGTTGATGAGCGCAATCGCCTGCGCAGCCGGGGCGATATCAACAGCCGGCAGCGCTGCGCCATAGGCCAGGGTCGGCAGCCAGTCGACATGGGCGCCGGCGCCATAGAGGCCGATGGCATGGTGGTCGATCGCCGCGCGGCGCTCGGGCGTCACCTCCATGCTGAAAGGCAGCAGCACCAGGCGCGTGGCCAGGCCGCCAAAATCGCGCTGCAGGCGGGCAAAGTAGGCCTGGTT
>NZ_KE148598.1:0-623 GCF_000410635.1 Comamonas sp. B-9 | reverse complement strand
AGCTGCAGGTGCTGGCGGCGCCAGCGCGCGCGCAGCCCCTGCCACAGGGCCAGCAGCAAACGCGGCACCACCACGGTGGCGCCCAGCAAGGCGGTATAGGCCCAGACCCAGCGCTCACCGACACCGGAGACAGGGGCAGCCATGGCCTGGGTTGCCTGGGCCGATGGCGCAGCGGGTAGGCTGCTGCTCACCCAGCCTTGCAGCGCCTGGATGTCGGCCAGGCTCCAGGGCGTCGTCCACTGCAGCCATTGGGTGGGGGCGAACAGGAGGTTGAGCCAGTGCTGCACCTGCGGGGCCGACAGGAAGGTGCTCTCCCAGCCGACCTGGTATTCCTTGGTGAGGCCCGTGAGCCAGAGCGAGGCCAGTGCGCCGACTGCCACCAGCGCCGCACCCAGGTGCAGCCACAGCAGCCATTGCGCATTGCGCACCCCTTCGCTGGCCTGCCACCAATTGCGCTCAAAGCGCAGCGCCATCTTGCGCAGGCCGCTGCCGCGCAGCGCAGGCATGGCCTTGCCGCGCAAACGGGCCATCCAGCCCGGGTGTTCATCGGCAACGGGAGCGCTGGGGGCTGCGCCACCAGCGGCCAGCTGCGCAGGCTCCCAGGGCGCCACGCGCGCTGGCTG
>NZ_KE148597.1:2528-33549 GCF_000410635.1 Comamonas sp. B-9 | reverse complement strand
GGCCTCGGCCGCGCCGCCGCGCAGCACCACCTTGATGCTGATGCCCGCAGCGCCTTCGGCCACGCGCAGGCCCAGCTGCTGGGCAATCTGGGGCTTGTCGGGCTGGCAATCCACGCCATGGGCCTGGAGCAGGGCGGCCACGGGCAGATCGAGCTTGCCATGCACCCAGGCGCTGATGTCGGCGGCCCAGCTGCGGCCCGTCAGCTCGTGCAGCACATCGAGCAGGTCCTGCTCGCGCATCGGGCCGGCCTTGCAGCGCCGGTACAGTGCCCGCATCACCACGTCCAGCCCGCTGTGGCCTGCGCGGCGCAGGCTCAGGTCCAGGCACAGCGCCACCAGCGATCCCTTGGTGTAGTAGCTGACGGTGGCGTTGGGCGTGTTCTCGTCCTGGCGGTAGTACTTGACCCAGGCGTCATAGCTCGCCTCGGCCACGCTTTGCAGATGGCGGCCCGGCGTCTGCAGCACCTGGTTCAAGGTCTTGTTGAGCAGCTTGAGGTACTGGCTGTTGTCCAGCAGGCCGGCGCGGCGCAGGACCAGGTCGTCGTAGTAGCTGGTAAAGCCCTCGAAGAACCACAGCAGCTCGGTGTAGTTCTCGCGCTCGTAGTCGTAGCTGGCCAGCTCCATCGGGCGCAGGCGCTTGACGTTCCAGGTGTGGAAATACTCGTGGCTGATCAGGCCCAGCAAGGTGATGTAGCCGCTGCTGGCCTGGGCCTCGCCCTTGCGGGGCAGGTCGCGCCGGCTGCAGATCAGGGCGGTGGAGTTCTTGTGCTCCAGGCCGCCGTAGTTGTCGTCCATGGCGTTGAGCATGAACACATAGCGCTCGAAGGGCGGCTTGCCACGGGGGTGCCAGAGCCGGATTTCGGTCTCGCAGATCTTTTGCGTATCGGCAATGAGGCGTGCGCCATCAAAGCTGGGCGGTGCGCCGGCCACCACAAAGCGGTGCGCCACGCCATGGGCGCTGAACTCGGCGCTCCAGAACGGCCCCATCTCCACCGGGCAGTCCACCAGCTCGTCGTAGCTGCTGGCATGGTAGCGGCCAAAGCCCTGGGGGTTGGTCTGCGCGGCCAAGAGGCCGGTAGCCACCTGCCAGTGGGGCTGCTGGGCCGGCGGCTCGATGTGCAGCACCTGCAGCAAGGCCTCGCTGCCATGCACACGCAAAAATACGCTGGTGCCGTTGAAGAAGCCGCGCTGGCTGTCGAGCCAGGCGGTGCGCACCGAGCTGTCGTAGGCGCAGATCTGGTAGCTCAGGGTGACGGGTTCCGCTGCGCTGCAGTCCACCACCCAGGTGTTCTTGTTCTGCTGCTGGATATCGACCAGCTGCCCGTTCTGGCTGGCGCCGAGGCCCTGCAGCGATTTGGAGAACTCGCGCACCAGGTAGCTGCCAGGGATCCAGACCGGCAGCGACACGGTCTGCATCGCCTTGGGCCGGGGGATGTTGAGCACGACCTGGTAGAGGTGGGCATGCAGATCGATGGGCGTGATGGTGTACTGGATGGCGTGCGGTGCCAGGGCGGGTGCGCTTTTGGTCATAGCCTGCAAGCGTAGCCCCAATTGCATGGTCGCGTGCCGACCCAGGAATTCAACGGACGCAAAAAAGGCCCCGAAGGGCCTGATGGGATGCGGGCAGCAAGCTGCCAGGCTTACTTGACGGCCTTGAGGCGTTTTTCCAGGTCATCCGAGCCGATCGCGCCGGGAACGCGCGAGCCATCGGCAAAGAAGATCGTTGGCGTGCCGGTGATCTTGTACTTGCGGCCAAATTCCATGTTGCGCTGCAGCGCGGTCACGTCGCAGCTCGATGCGGCGGCGGGGGCATCGGTGCCCTTGAGCATGTGGCTGGCCCATTCCTTGGCCGGGTCCTTGGCGCACCAGATATTGCGCGACTTCTCGACCGAGTCGGGGCTCAGGATCGGGTAGAGGAAGGTGTAGACCGTCACGTCCTTGACGTTTTGCAGGTCTTTCTCGAAGCGCTTGCAGTAGCCGCAGTTGGGGTCTTCAAAGACGGCAATCTTGCGCGAGCCATTGCCCTTGACGGTCTTGATCGCGTCCTTCAGGTTCAGGCTGTTGAAGTCCACCGCCGTCAGCTTGTTCATGCGGTCTTCGGTCAGGTTGCGGTGCGCCTGGGTGTCGATCAGCTCGCCCTGGATCAGGTAGTTGCCCTTGGCGTCGCTGTAGAACAGGTCGGTGCCCACGCGCACTTCATAGAGGCCCTGCATCGGCGTGGCGCTGACTTCGTCAATCTTTTGCAGTTGGGGGATACGCTCTGCCAGCGCCTTGCGGATCGCGTCTTCTTGCGCACTGGCAGAGAAACTGGCCGCGATGGCAGCACTGGCCAATACGGTAGAGAGAATTCGCATGAGAAACCTTTTTTGAATCTTGATGGTGAAAGCCTGCGCGCTGGAGAGACCCCAACGCAGGGAAAGCCGCTTGGCGGTGCACCGCTGTCCGTCTGGGCAGGAACTGCGCCTGAACGCTAAACCCCCGTCAATATGAACATTTTGGTACCGCAAGCGGCTTTTGGCCGAACGACGGTTTGTACCAGATGGGCGCTAAAAGTTCACTCCCATGGCCTGGCGGGTGACCCAGGATTTCAGCGGGCCGCTGCTCTCAAAGCCGCGCATGCCCCAGTTTCTCAGGCTCTGCAAAGGTGTCTCTGGCCTGGTAAACAATTGTTGAATGCTGTCCATTGCCAAGCCGATGGGGGCCAGGCGCGCCTTGCGTTCGCGCTCATAGCGGCGCAACAGGCGCAGGTCCGACAGGCGGCGCCAGCGCGCATCTTCGCTGGTCAGCAAACGGGCCAGCGCGGCGATATCGGCCATGCCCAGGTTCAGGCCCTGGCCGGCCAGCGGGTGCACGGCGTGGGCGCTGTCGCCGGCCAGCACCCAGCTTTGGGCCCGGGCGGTACCTTGCAGGGCGCTTCCGGGCATCGGGCCGCACCACTGGCGCGCAACCGATTGCTGCAGCGGCCAGGCGGCGCGCTCGGCGCAAACCGTCAACTGGCCCAGCATGCCCTGGCTGGCCGATTCCAGCGCCATCGCCAGGCCTGCATCGTCCAGCGCCTTGACGCCTTCGACCTGGCTGACCGGCAGCGACCAGACGACGGCCACCTCATGGCCGTCCGGGCCGCCCAGCGGCAAAAAGGCCAGAATGTCGCCAGCGGCCGAAAACCACTGGCGCGCGGCCTGGCCATGGGGGCGCTCGCAGCGCAGGCGGGTGGCGACAGCCGTCTGGTGGTAGGGGATGGTGGCGAACTCCACGCCAAATTCTTCGCGGGTGCGGCTGTGCTTGCCTTCGCAGACCACCGTCAGCGCGGCATCGACCGGGCTGCCTACCGTCTCGACCATCGGTTGGTAGCGCACGGCAGCGGCCAGTTGCGCTTCCAGCGCAGGCACATCGACGATCCAGTTCAGCGCCTCGGTATGCTGCTGCGCCGCATCAAAATGCACCTCGCCGCCTTGGTCGCCATAGACATCCATGCGGGTCACCGGGGTGGCGTACTGGGCCTCGGGCCAGCTGCGCACCGACTGCAGCACCTCGCGCGAGAGCTGGTTGAGCGCATAGGCGCGCACATCGCCGTGGCCGCTGTTGCTGGGCGCAGGCGCCGTGTCCACCAGCGCCACACGCATGCGCTCGCGCGCCAGCAACAATGCCAAGCTGCGGCCCACAATGCCCGCGCCACGGATACAAACGTCGAATTCAGAAGCCATAAGCGATCTATTGTAGTGGGGCACCGTGGCAGTGCAGCGCGCAGGTACGACTCGCCGCAGGGGGCTGGCCACCGTTGGGCGCTCAGCAGGGTGTCCCCAGATGCAAGGCGGCTATTTACTCGTTACAGTGTGGTTTGCCCAGAATCAACCCAGGCGCAGAGCAGCATGGCAAATAGCGATTTTTTTGATGTCACCGGCCATATTGGCCAATTGTGGGTTTTTCCCATCAAATCCTGTGCCGGCATCGCCGTGCAAAGCGCACGCCTGTTGGCCACGGGCCTGGAGCATGACCGGGCCTTCATGCTCGTCGATGGCCGGGGCGAATTCATCTCGCAGCGCGAAATCGCCCGCATGGTGCTGGTGCAGCCGGCCATTGCCGATGGCGTGATGACGGTCACCGCCCCGGGCATGGACCCGCTCCAGGTGGACATGGCCTTTAGCGGCCCCGAGCGCGCGGTGCGCGTCTGGGATGACCGGGTGACGGGCCTGCAGGCGCCCGATGCGGTCAATGCCTGGTTCAGCGCGTTCTTGCAGACGGAATGCACTTTGGTGCGCATGGCCCCGCAGGCGCTGCGGCTGGCGAGCAAGAAGTGGACGGGCGGGGCCGATGCGCCCACGCAGTTTGCCGATGGCTTTCCGGTGCTGGTCGTCAGCCAGGCCTCGGTCAATGAGCTCAACGAGCGCCTGCGCCAGGCGGGCGAGGTGCCAGTGGTGGCTGAGCGCTTTCGCGCCAATATCGTCGTCGACGGTTTTCAGTCGCATGACGAAGACCGCATCGAGAGCCTGTCGGTGCAGCAGGGCGGCCCGGGCAGCCAGCAATGGGCCGATCTGCCCCTCATCAAGCCCTGCGCGCGCTGCCCCATCCCCGATATCGACCCGGCCACCGCTGCGAGTGGCACCAGCGTGACCGACACTTTGCAGACCTACCGCCACGATGAGCGCCTGGATGGCGCCGTGACCTTTGGCATGAATGCCTATGTGCCAGCGGGCACGGGCGGGGTGCTGCGGGTGGGTGATGCTGTCGGCGGCGCCCTGCAGTTTGACTGAGAGCCGCAAACACAAGCCTGGATACGTCGTTGCCTCGCCGGCCGCGCCCTGCCTTGTCGTACGCATGTACTGCCTGCGGCTTGGCGCCTATTCGGGGGGGCGCCTTGCGGCTCGAAGGCCCCCCGTTAATACGCCTGGATTCGCGATTGCCATGCAGTCGGCTTAAAATGCCGGGTTTGTCCGAAAGAATAGAGAAAGCACTGCCATGAGCCTCAAATGCGGCATCGTCGGTTTGCCCAATGTTGGCAAGTCCACCCTTTTTAATGCGTTGACCAAGGCAGGGATTGCCGCCGAAAACTATCCTTTCTGCACGATCGAACCCAATACCGGTGTGGTGGAAGTGCCCGATCCGCGCCTGGACCAGCTGTCCAAGATCGTCGAGCCCGAGCGCGTGGTTCCGGCCATCGTCGAGTTTGTCGACATCGCCGGCCTGGTGGCAGGCGCCTCCAAGGGCGAAGGCCTGGGCAACCAGTTCCTGGCCCACATCCGCGAGACCGACGCCATCGTGAACGTCGTGCGCTGCTTCGAAGACCCGAACGTGATCCACGTGGCCAACAAGGTCGACCCGATCGCCGATATCGAAGTCATCCAGACCGAACTGTGCCTGGCCGACCTGGCCACCGTGGAGAAGGCGCTGAACCGCTACAGCAAGGCGGCGAAGTCGGGCAATGACAAGGAAGCCGCCAAGCTGGTCTCGCTGCTGACCCCCATCCAGGCCGTGCTCGACGAGGGCAAGCCCGCCCGCATCGTGCCCGTGTCCAAGGAAGACGCGCCGCTGCTCAAGCAGTTCTGCCTGATCACCGCCAAGCCAGCGATGTTTGTCGGCAATGTCAGCGAAGACGGTTTTGAGAACAACCCGCTGCTCGACAGCCTCAAGGCCTATGCCCAAGCGCAAGGCGCGCCCGTGGTCGCCATCTGCGCCAAGATCGAGGCAGAAATGTCCGAGATGGGCGACGAAGACCGCGACATGTTCCTGCAGGAAATGGGCCTGGAAGAGCCTGGCCTCAACCGCCTGATCCGCGCCGGCTTTACCCTGCTGGGTCTGCAAACCTACTTCACCGCCGGTGTGAAGGAAGTGCGCGCCTGGACAGTGCCCGTGGGCGCCACCGCACCCCAGGCCGCTGGCGTCATCCACGGCGACTTCGAGCGCGGCTTTATCCGCGCCCAGACCATCGCCTTTGACGACTACATCCAGTACAAGGGTGAGCAAGGCGCCAAGGAAGCGGGCAAGATGCGCGCCGAAGGCAAGGAATACATCGTCAAGGATGGCGATGTGCTGAACTTCCTCTTCAACGTCTGACCGTTTCGGCGACGAAACTGCCTGTGCGCACTCGCTGCGTGCTGGCGAACCCCAGGAGCCCGCTGCTTTGTCAGCGGGTTTTTTCATGGCGCCTTGCGGTCATGCGCATGTGGCAGCGGGATGGCAGAGCAGCGCGGCAAGCCGTATAAGATAGCCGCTGCTTGCGAGATAGCGGCCCCGTTGGCGGTCGCTGCAAGTGCAGCCCCGTCCATTGATTCTTGAAAGCCCCCTTTGGTGACCCCACCTGCCGCCAACACACAAGCCACTGCTGCGCCCGCGCCCCTTGCGCAAAGCGCCGCCGAGCGCGAGCAGCATTCGGTGCAGGCCGATCTGGTGGCGGTGCTGGTGGCGGTGACGGGCGGGCAGCCGCGCATATTGACCACGCAGGCGGGCGAGACGCTGCCTGCGGGGCCTTTTACCGCCAACCACCGCTCGCTGCAGGCCAGCCTGCGCGCCTGGGTGGAGACGCAGACCCACCACCCGCTGGGTTTTGTCGAGCAGCTCTACACCTTTGCCGACCGCGACCGCTCGCAGGAGCTGGGTATGCGGGCCATCTCCATCAGCTACCTGGCATTGACGCGCGAGCTGGACGATGCCGGCCAGGCCCAGCCGGGCTGGCAGGACTGGTACCGCTATTTCCCCTGGGAGGACTGGCGCAGTGGCGCGCCGGCGATGCTGGGCCAGCGCATTGCGCCCGCCTTGCAGGCCTGGGCTGCGCAGGCAACGGGCAAGGCGGCGGCCAGCGCACGCTGGGAGCGGGCCTGTGTGACTTTCGGCCTGGAGGGCAGCGATTGGAACGAAGAGCTGGTGCTGCAGCGCTATGAGCTGTTGTTTGAAGCGGGCCTGGTGGCTGAGGCCTGGCGCGATGGCATGGCGGCCCCCCAAGGCCAGACCTTGCTGGGAACGGCGATGCGCAATGACCACCGCCGCATTCTGGCCACCGGCATGGCGCGGTTGCGGGCCAAGATCAAGTACCGCCCGGTGGTGTTCGAGCTGATGGCCGGCAGTTTCTCGTTGCTGCAGCTGCAGCAGACCGTGGAAGCGCTGGCCGGGCGCAGCCTGCACAAGCAAAACTTTCGCCGCCTGATCGAGCAGCAGGCGCTGGTGGAAGAGACCGGCGAGATCAGCAGCCAGGGCGCAGGCCGGCCCGCCAAGCTGTTTCGCTTTCGCCGCAATGTGCTGGTGGAGCGGGCAGTGGCGGGCAACAAGCTGCCGCTGGCACGCGGCTGACCACCCCAATCCCTCTTTGAAGGCCTGAGCGCAGGTGACAGGTCCCCAGGCTTCAGCGCTTGACAGTACTTATGCTCAGGTTTAGCATAAATCCCCGTGCGACTGCTACAAGGGTGGCGTACCCCTTTTTTACTCTATATATACTCAAAATGAGCATTAATCACACTGCTGCGCTGCCAGTTCCTCCTTTGCCCGATGTGATGCTGGAGCCGCTGGTGCGCATGGCGCTGCTCGAAGACCTGGGCCGCGCCGGTGACCTGACGACCGACACGATAGTGCCGGCTGACGCCAGAGACAGCCTGCGCCTGGTCGCGCGGCAAGCGGGCGTGCTGGCGGGGCTGGATCTGGCGCGGCTGGCCTTTCATCTGCTCGACAGCGGTCTCGTGTTTGAGCCGCTGTGCGGTGATGGCACGGTGCTGGCGCCGGGCATGGAGATCGCCCGCATCCACGGCAAGAGCCGGGCGATCCTGACGGCCGAGCGCACGGCGCTGAACTACCTCTGCCATTTGAGCGGTGTGGCCAGCGCCACCTATTCGATAGCCCAGGCCATCCAGCCCTATGGCACGCGGGTGACCTGCACGCGCAAGACCATGCCAGGGCTGCGTGCGCTGCAAAAGTATGCCGTGCGCGTGGGCGGCGGCAGCAACCACCGCTTTGGGCTGGATGACGCCGTGTTGATCAAGGACAACCACATTGCGCTGGCTGGCGATGTGGCCACCGCCGTGGGCCGCGCCCGGGCGGGCGTCGGTCATATGGTCAAGATCGAGCTCGAGGTGGACACGCTCGCGCAGCTCGATGCCGCATTGCAGCTGGGGGTGGATGTGGTGCTGCTGGACAACATGGACCTGGAGACCCTGCGCACGGCAGTGGCCATGTGCCGGGGCAAGGCCGTCACCGAGGCCTCGGGCCGCATCACGCCCGAGACGGCGCCCCAGGTGGCCGCCACCGGGGTGGACCAGATCGCAGTGGGCTGGCTCACGCACAGCGCCAAGGTGCTCGATATTGGCCTGGATGCCTGAGCTGGCCCTCAATCCCCCGAACACCTGGCATAACCTGGAAGGAGGCCTGTGATGCCCCGAGTTTTCCGACGCTTTTCCTGGTGGTGGGTTGCCAGCGCCACTGTGGCCTGCATTGCAGCTGGCCTGTGGCTGGGCGGCAGCAGCATGGCCGCCGCCCGCTTTGACAAGCCCATCACCATCGTCGTGACCTTTCCGCCCGGCGGCGGCACGGATTTGCTCGCGCGCAAACTGGGCGCCGCCTTGCAGCAGCGCAGCGGCCAGACCGTGGTGGTGGAAAACCGCCCCGGGGCCAGCGGCAATATTGGCGCGCGCCATGTGGCGCAGGCCCCGGGCGATGGCAGCAGCTGGCTGATGGTGAACAGCTCCTTCGCGATCAACCCGGCCGTCTACCGCCAGCTCGATTTTGACCCGCGCCAGGATTTCAAGGCCGTGTTCAATGTGGGCACGATCGCCTCGGTGCTGGTGGTGCCGCAGGCCAGCGCGCTGCACAACCTGGCCGATGTGCGCGCCTCGGCGCAGCGGCTGCAGCTGCCGTTTGCCTCTTGCGGCAATGGCACGCCACAGCACCTGGCCGGTGAAATGCTGGCCCAGGCCGCGCAGCTGCATTTGCAGCATGTGCCCTACAAGGGCTGCGGGCCGGCCATTACCGCCGTGGCCGCTGGCCAGGTCGCCATGGGCATGGTCACCGCCAGCAGCGCAGCGCCGCTGATCGAGGCCGGCCGTGTGCGCGCCATTGCCATCACTGCGCCCCAGCGCCTGGCGCAGTGGCCCCAGGTTGCCACTGTGGCCGAGCAAGGTGCAGCCGGTTTCAGCGTGGAGCAGTGGCATGGTCTGTTGGCGCCTGCCGCCACCAGCGATGCGGTCGTGCAGCACATGCATGCGGAGCTGGCGCAGATCCTGGCCGAGCCTGCGATGCAGCAGTGGCTGCGCGATCAAGGCTACACGCCGGTGCAGCAGAGTGCGGCTGAGTTTGGGCGGGTGATCACCAGCGACATAGACCGCTATGCGGCCGTGGCGCAGCAGCTGGGCCTGAGGGTGGATTAGTGCGGCAGAGGTGGGCGCCGGGCTCAGCGCGACTTCACGAAGGCCAGAAATGCAAAATGGTGGCCGTCATCACCAGGTAGCGCAAAAACTTGCCCACCGCCATATAGAACACGCAGGGCCAGAATGGCAGGCGCAGCCAGCCGGCCACGGCGCAGAGCGGATCACCGACGATGGGCAGCCAACTGAGCAGGCAGGCCTTGGCGCCAAACTTGCGCAGCCAGATGCGGGCCATGCGCTGGTGGCGGCTTTGCTTGTTGGGTGGCGCAGGGGGCTGGCTGGGGTCTGCGGGGTCAAGCCCAACCTTATGCAGGCTGCGTGCCTTGTACCAGGCGGTGCGGGCCAGTGCGCCGGTCCACCAGCTGATGGCGCCGCCCAGGGTATTGCCGGCGGTAGCCACCAAGATGGCCTGCCAGAACAGATCGGGATTGAGGTGTAGCAGGCCGGCCACAGCGGGCTCGGAGCCGAGCGGCAGCAAGGTGGCCGAGATCAGGGCCACGATAAAGACCGTACTGAGCCCGAACTGCGGCAGGGCCAGCCATGTCAGCAACTGTTGAATCCAAGCTTCCATGGCTGCCAGTGTAGCGGCTGGGGGGGGCCCCCCCCGCCAGCGGCGCCGTGGGCCGCTGCCGTGTCAGCCAAGAGGCCGAAAAATGCCATCTGGACAAGCGCTTGCGGCCGAGGCGCTGGAGCGCTCACTGCGGCTGCCAAGCGCGCCTTTGGGGCTTCTCTGGGGCGTCGCCAGCGGGCGCCCCGTCGCCCATTTTTTGGGCATTCCCAAATGTCAAGCGGGTAGATTGGATGTTTGCTACTTTTTTAAGCAGTACAATCTGCCCCTTCCCCTCACCACAACAACCAGCACTTCGGTGGCGAAGTGCTCGCTTTTTGCATTCCATGTCCGTTCGTATCGGTCCCTATACTCTGGCCAACAACGTGTTTGTGGCGCCCATGGCGGGCGTGACGGACCGGCCTTTTCGCCAGCTGTGCAAGGCGCTGGGGGCGGGGTATGCGGTCAGCGAGATGGTGACCAGCCGCAAGGACCTGTGGGACAGCCTCAAGACCAGCCGCCGCGCCAACCATGCCGGCGAGCCCGGCCCGATCTCCGTGCAGATCGCAGGCACCGACGCGCCGATGATGGCCGAGGCGGCGGTCTACAACATCGAGCGCGGCGCGCAGATCATCGACATCAACATGGGTTGCCCGGCCAAGAAGGTCTGCAACAAATGGGCAGGTTCTGCGCTGATGCAAAACGAGCCGCTGGCCGTCGAGATTGCTGCAGCCGTGGTGGAGGCTGCCGCCCCCCATGGCGTGCCGGTGACCTTGAAGATGCGCACCGGCTGGAGCGATGACCACAAGAATGCCGTGCAGCTGGCGCGCCAGTTCGAGCAGGCGGGCATCCAGATGCTCACCGTGCATGGCCGCACGCGCGAGCAGGGCTACCGGGGCCTGGCCGAGTACGACACGATCCGTGCCGTCAAGCAGGCGGTGTCGGTGCCGGTGGTTGCCAATGGCGATATCACCAGCCCGGCCAAGGCACGCGATGTGCTGGCCTTCACTGGTGCGGACGCGGTGATGGTGGGACGGGCGGCCCAGGGCCGCCCCTGGATTTTTCGCGAGATCGTGCATTTTCTGCAGACGGGGGAGCTGCTAGCGCCCCCCTTGGTGGCCGAGCTGCGCCGCCATCTGCTCGAGCACCTGCAGGACCACTACGCGCTGTACGGCGAGAGCACGGGCGTGCGCTCGGCGCGCAAGCACATTGCCTGGTATGTGCGCGATCTGCCAGGGGGCGATGCGTTTCGGCGCGAGATGAATGTGATTGACAACAGTGCGGCGCAATGGCAGGCCGTAGCCGATTACCTGTTAGCCCTGGGGCAACAGATGGACCGGCTGCCTGGCATGGCACCAGCACCAGAGGCCAGCGGGAGTGCGATGGCCCAAGCAACAACAATGAGTGATGACTTTGTATGAGTAAGACGACGATTGAGCAGTCCGTGCGGGACAGCCTGCAGACCTATTTTCAGGATCTGGAAGGCGAGGTGCCGGACCGCGTGTACGAGATGGTGGTGCGCATGGTGGAGCGCCCGATGCTGGAGGTGGTGATGAACCACGCCGACAACAACCAGTCACGGGCCGCCGAATGGCTGGGCCTGAACCGCAACACGCTGCGCAAGAAGCTGGTCGAGCACAAGATGCTCTGACTCGCGCCCTGATTTCAGTGCTGCTTGCGCCCGCTGCGCATGCGGCACAAGCCTGTTTCTATCTTTGAAGTGATTGACATGAAAGCCCTGATTTCCGTTTCCGACAAAACCGGTATTGTCGAGTTTGCCCAGGCCCTGCATGCGCTGGGCGTGCAGCTGCTGTCCACCGGTGGTACCGCCAAGCTGCTGGCCGACAAGGGCCTGCCCGTGACCGAGGTGGCCGAGGTCACCCGCTTCCCCGAGATGCTCGATGGCCGCGTCAAGACCCTGCACCCCATGGTGCACGGCGGCCTGCTGGCCCGCCGCGACCTGCCCGAGCACATGGCCGCACTGAAGGAACACGGCATCGAGACCATCGACCTGCTGGTGGTGAACCTCTACCCCTTTGAAGCGACCGTTGCCAAGGCCGGCTGCACCTTGGCCGATGCGATCGAGAACATCGACATTGGTGGCCCGGCGATGGTGCGCTCGGCCGCCAAGAACTGGAAGGATGTGGGCGTGATCACCGCCGCCGACCAGTACGACGCGGTGCTCGCCGAGCTGAAGGCCGGTGGCAAGCTGAGCAACCAACTGCGCTTTGCGCTGTCGGTGGCTGCTTTCAACCGCATCAGCCAGTACGACGGCGCGATCAGCAACTACCTGTCGTCGGTCAGCTTCGAAGACGAAAAGCTGTCGGAAGAATACGTGCCCGAGCGCGCCGCCTTCCCCGGCCAGAGCAACAGCCAGTTCATCAAGATCCAGGACCTGCGCTATGGCGAAAACAGCCACCAGCAAGCGGCCTGGTACCGCGATCTGTACCCCGCACCCGGCTCGCTGGCCACGGGCGTGCAGCTGCAAGGCAAGGAGCTGAGCTACAACAACATCGCCGATGCCGATGCGGCCTGGGAATGCGTCAAGAGCTTCGAGGTGCCGGCCTGCGTGATCGTCAAGCACGCCAACCCCTGCGGCGTGGCCGTGGGTGCCGATGCATTTGAAGCCTACTACAAGGCCTTCCAGACCGACCCGACCAGCGCTTTTGGCGGCATCATCGCCTTCAACCGCGCAGTCGACAAGGCAGCGGCCGAGGCCGTGTCCAAGCAGTTCGTCGAAGTGCTGATGGCCCCTGAGTTCAGCGCCGAGGCGCTGGAGATCTTCAAGTCCAAGGTCAATGTGCGCCTGATGAAGATTGCACTGCCCGCTGGCGGCAACAGCGACTGGGAGCAGGGCCGCAACGCCATTGAATCCAAGCGCGTGGGCTCGGGCATCCTGCTGCAATCGGCCGACAACCACGAGCTGCAACTGGCGGATCTGAAGGTGGTGACCGTCAAGCAGCCGACCCCGCAAGAACTGCAGGACCTGCTGTTTGCCTGGAAGGTAGCCAAGTTCGTCAAGTCCAATGCCATCGTGTTCTGCAAGAACGGCATGACCATGGGCGTGGGTGCGGGCCAGATGTCGCGCCTGGATTCGGCCCGTATCGCGTCGATCAAGGCGGAAGCGGCCAAGCTGTCGCTGCAGAACACCGTTGTGGCGTCCGATGCCTTCTTCCCCTTCCGTGACGGCCTGGATGTGGTGGTCGATGCCGGTGCCACCTGCGTGGCCCAGCCTGGTGGCTCGATGCGCGACCAGGAAGTGATCGATGCCGCCAATGAGCGCGGCGTGGCCATGGTGTTCACCGGCGTGCGCCACTTCCGCCATTGATGGCACAGGCGGCGCCTGCCAGGGCGCTGCCGCTTTTCACCCAGGGCCGCGAACCTGCGCGTTCGCCGGCCCGTTTCCAGCGCTGGCCCCCGGGCCGATTCCAGCATGAGCGATTCGCAGCACCCAGACCCCGCCCCCAACCCCGATGAGGACAACGAAGCGCCACGCCGTTCGCGCTGGCTCGGCGTGCTGATCGTCGCATTTGCGCTGGTGGTGGGCCTGGGCATGTTCAATATCGGGCGGCTGATCATCCGGCCCAAGCCCGACGTGACGGCCGCTGACCGCCTGATCGAAGCCAGCCCGCAGCTGCAAAAGGGGCGTGAGCTGGTCACCCGCAGCAGCGACTGCATGCGCTGCCACACGATGGAGCTCGATGTGGTGGGTCCCGGCTTTCGCAACATCGCCAAGCGCTATGCGGGCCGCGACGATGCCGTGCCCTACCTGGCCGGCAAGATCCGCGAAGGCAGCGTGGGCGAATGGGGCCGCATTGTGATGCCGCGCCACCCGCAGGTCACGCAGGAGCAGGCCGAGCTGATGGCCGGCTGGCTGATGGCGCTCAGCCCCGCCAAGACGCCGGCCGCCAGCCCGCCTTGATGGCCTGCTGCAGCGATGCTCTGGAGCCCGCTTCTACGCGGGCTTTTTTGTGCCCGGCGGCAATGCCCGTAGGCAGGGCCTGGAAAGGCCCAGCTTTGTAAAGCAAATCTGCGATACTGCTCCGACATAGACCTGAAGGAGGACGCATGAACTATCCCGAATACGCCGGACACGGCGGTGGCCTGGCCGAGGCAAACAGCCGTGGCCAATTCATCAAGGCGGCTTACAGCCATCTGGCCGTAGCCATCTTGGCTTTTGCCGTGCTGTCGTTTGGCCTCTACGCCAGCGGCGCATCGTTTGCGATGCTCAAGATGCTGGGTGTCAGCAAATGGGGCTGGCTCGCGGTGATGGGCGCCTTCATGGTGGTGGGCTGGCTCGCCACCAACGCGGCGGACAATTCGGAAAGCACCGGCGTGCAGTACCTGGCGCTGGGCGGCTTTGTGTTTGCCGAGTCGCTCATTTTCGCGCCGATGCTGGCGATGGCCAGCATCATTGCTCCGGGCTCCATCCAGGCGGCATCGGTTGCCACGCTGGCACTGGTCGCGGGCCTGACCTTCACGGCCTTCACCAGCAAGAAGGACTTCTCCTTCCTGGGCGGCTTCCTGAAGATCGGTGGCCTGGTGGCCATCGGTATCATCCTGGCCGGCGTCGTGTTCGGCTTCAAGCTGGGCATCTGGTTCTCTGGCGCGATGGTGCTGTTTGCCGGCGCTTGCGTGCTGTATGACACCTCGCAGATCATGCGCCACTACCCCGCAGACCGCCCCGCTGGCGCGGCCCTGCACCTGTTCGCATCGGTGGCGCTGCTGTTCTGGTATGTGCTGCGTCTGATCATGCAACTGGGTGGCAGCGACGACTGATCGCCTGCGACAGACCACAAAAAAACCTCGGCATGCCGAGGTTTTTTTATGCCCGCCAGAAGCGCTGGCGGAGGAGGGGGGCGTTGCTTACAAGGTCTTGAAGACTTCGCGGGCCGCTTCGATGGTGGACTGGATGTCGGCATCGCTGTGCGCGCTGCTGACAAAGCCAGCCTCGTACAGCGCAGGCGCAAAGTAGTGGCCGCGCGCGAGCATGCCGTGGAAGAACTTGTTGAACAGCGGCTTGTCGCTCTTCATCACCGCCTCGTAGTGGCTGGGCAGCTCGGGCAGCAGGAAGAAGCCGAACAGGCCGCCCTGGTGGTCCACGCTGAAGGGCACGCCGGCGGCATCGGCCTCGGCCTTGAGGCCGGCCATCAGCTGGCCGGTCTTGGCATGCAGCGCTTCATGGAAGCCCGGCTGGCTGATCAGCGCCAGCGTCTGCAGGCCACAGGCGGTGGCAATGGGGTTGCCCGACAGGGTGCCGGCCTGGTAGACCGGGCCCAGAGGCGAGAGCTTTTCCATGATCTCGCGGCGCGCGCCAAAGGCGGCCATCGGCATGCCGCCGCCAATCACCTTGCCCAGCACGGTGATGTCGGGCTTGAAGCCGGGGATCTGCTGCGCATACAGGCTCTGCGCGCTGCCCAGGGCCACACGGAAGCCGGTCATCACCTCGTCGTAGATCAGCAGCGCGCCATGCTCCTTGGTCAGCTCGCTGATGCGGCGGGTAAAGGCGGTGCTGGCGCGCACAAAGTTCATGTTGCCGGCAATGGGCTCCATGATCACGCAGGCGATCTGGCCGTCGTACTTGGCAAAGGCCTCTTCGAGCTGGGCAATGTCGTTGTACTCCAGCACGATGGTGTCCTGCACCACATGGTCGGGCACGCCTGCCGAGGACGAGGCGCCAAAGGTGGCCAGGCCCGAGCCGGCCTTGACCAGCAGCGCATCGGCGTGGCCGTGGTAGCAGCCGTTGAACTTGATGATCTTGTTGCGGCCGGTAAAGCCGCGCGCCAGGCGGATCGCACTCATGCCCGCTTCGGTGCCGGAGCTGACCAGGCGCACCATGTCCATCGACGGCATCAGCTTCAAGATGGCTTCGGACAGCGCAATCTCGCGCTCGGTCGGCGCGCCGAAGGAGAAGCCTTCGAGCAGCGCGGCCTGCACGGCGCTCAGCACCTGCGGATGGCCATGGCCCAGAATCATCGGGCCCCAGGAGCCGATGTAGTCCACATACTGCTTGTCATTGGCATCAAACAGGTGCGCGCCCTGGGCGCGGGCAATGAAGGCCGGCGTGCCGCCCACCGCATTGAAGGCCCGCACGGGCGAGTTCACGCCGCCGGGAATCACCTGGCGGGCACGTTCAAACAACTGGGCGTTTTTATCGATCGTCATAAGGGGCTCACATCTACACTGGCCTTGGATTGTCGGCCAAGCGGGCGCTTGGGGCTGTCAATCCGGTATTCACTGCACTGGAATGCGCAGGCTTTTGAACCGATTCTTTGAACAGGTTTTAGAGCGGGCGGGTATCGATATCGCCACCCTCGTCGCCCGCTTCGCTCTCGTCTTCGTCTTCATCATCGGCATGCACCCAGAACAATCGGTCAGGCACGGTCTTGCCCATGCCGGGGCGCAGGCCGCCTTCGAGGCATTTGTCCAGGTAGGTCATCGCTTCTGCCGTGGCATCGCTCAGGGGCACCTCGGTGGCCAGCAAGGCCGTGAGGGCGGCGCTCAGGGTGTCGCCCGCGCCGATGAATTCGGTCTCGAACAGCTCGAACTCGCCGCTGCCATAGATGGTGTCGGCCGAGGCAAGCACGTTTTCCACATGCTGGTCAGGGGTGGGGATGCCGGTCACCAGCACAAAGGGCACGCCGTGGTCGGCCGCGGCCTTGGCCAGGTCGCGGGGGCTGGGGCGGTGCTCGGAGGTGCGCTCGGGCAGCAGCCAGCGCCACAGCAGCCCATAAGCCCCGACCAGCACGGTCACCTGGGGCAGCAGCAGCTCCTGGTAGGCGTCCAGGTAGTCGTCGATCAGCTCGCTGTCCCACCAGGCCATGCCGGCGACATAGGCTACCACCGGCACATCTGGGTAGTCGTTGGTTACTTCTGCACACACGCGTACATTTTCAATCGAGCCCAGAAAGCCCAATTTGATCGCGCGGATCGGAATGTCCTGTAACACCGTCTGCGCCTGTTGTTGTACCGCATCATCGGACAGCGGGTAAAAGTCGATGGTGTCGAGGGTGTCACGGATCAGGGCACCGGTCACCACGGTGCAAGGGTGCCCGCCCATCGAGGCCACGGCCAGCGCATCGGCATTGGTGCCGCCTGCGCCACTGGGGTCGTTGGCATTGATGCACAGGATACTGGCGGTATCGATGGTGGCTGCCAATGTGCTCTCACTGGGGCTGGATTCTGGCTGGTTTGTCAAGGAGGATGTCATAGGTCAACGAGATAGGGCACATTGGTACGGGAATCACCGTTAAATCTGTGTTGAAAAGCTACAATCGTTGCATTCTATGTAAAGCCTCTGTAAGCTTTTCAAAATTAGGAGCAGGGACGACGGGTGCAGTGTACGCGCTGTGGTGCAAAATGCATCTCCAGCACATGCGGATTCGTCGAAAGAAAAATTGCCATAGGGCGTATGTGTTCAATGCAAACGGGTGGGAGGGGCTTTGTCAGCCTTGGCTGCCGCGTGCATTCACATTTCATGACATGCAATGAGGAGGGTGGCCGGTGACAGTTTCCGCAGACAACTTCAAGGTATTGGTGGTCGACGACAGCAATACCATTCGCAGAAGTGCTGAGATTTTTCTGAAGCAGGGCGGCTACGAGGTGCTGCTTGCCGAAGACGGCTTCGACGCCCTCTCCAAAATCAACGATTTCAAGCCGGACATGGTGTTTTGCGACATCCTGATGCCAAAACTGGACGGCTACCAAACCTGCGCCATCGTCAAGCGCAATGATGCTTTTGCATCGACACCCGTGGTCATGTTGTCGTCCAAGGACGGCGTCTTTGACAAGGCCCGGGGACGAATGGTGGGGTGTGAAGACTACCTCACCAAGCCATTTACCAAAGATCAATTACTGGAAACCGTCGGACGTTTCGTTGCCGAGCGTTAAGGAGGGGTCGTGCCTATTCAAAAAGTTCTTATCGTTGATGACTCAAAAACTGAATTGATGTTTTTGAGCGATCTGCTTGTTCGCCAGGGTATGGTGGTGCGCACTGCGCAAAACTCGGACGAGGCGATGCTGCGCCTGTCGGAAGACCGCCCTGACCTGATTCTGATGGACGTGGTGATGCCCGGACAGAACGGCTTTCAGCTGACCCGTCTGATCACCCGCAGCCCCGAGTATGCGGATATCCCGATCATCATGTGCACCAGCAAGAACCAGGAAACCGACCGGGTCTGGGGCATGCGCCAGGGCGCGCGTGGCTATGTGACCAAGCCGGTGGATCCGGCCGAGCTCAAGGCCAAGATCGAGGCACTGGGATAAGGCATGGCACAGCGCGAAGACTTGCGAGAGCTGCAAACCCGGCTGGCCGATCGTTTGAGCCAGGCACGCAACCAGACCGCAGTAGGTGCCTCGTGGTTGGCCGTCAAGATCAGTGGCAAGAACTTTCTGCTGCCTTTGAGCCAGTCTGGCGAAGTGCTGGGCTGGAGCGGGGTGGAGCCTGTACCCTACACCAAACCCTGGATGCTTGGCGTGACCAGCATCCGGGGTATTTTGTTGACGGTGGTGGATTTGGCCCGCATGTTGGGCCTGCCCGTCGCGCGCAGTGAGCAGGTGTTTGCCGGGGCCTCGGTGGTCGCGCTCAACCCCATGATGGGCGTCAATGCCGCACTGTTTGTCGAGCAGCTCGAAGGCTTGCGCGGCAGCAATGATTTCTCGCAATCCAAAGACAAACCGGCCGATGCGCCGGAATTTTTTGGTGCGCTCTACCTATCCGCCAATGGCGAGCAGTGGCAGGAACTCAACCTGCAGCTGCTGGCCAATGCGCCCGATTTTCTCGATATCACGGTTTAGTGCGGGGCTTCCGCGGCTTCATCCTTTTCGGTATTTGTATGTTCAACAAACTATTCAAACGTAAAGAAGACGTGGCAGACCCAGGTGTCAGCATCTTCCCAGATGGTGACCAGGTGATGCTCTCCGAAGGTTCGACCGGCGACGGCCTGCCGCCCGCCAAGACGGCGGCAAGCGCCTCGGGCGCTGCGGTGCAGGACGATTACATGGCCCAGCTGGTCGAAGGCGATACCGCCAGCGAAGACCTGGTGACCTTGCCCATCCTGGGCGCTGCTCCGGCTGCCAAGCACCAGAAGACCTTGCTGACCATCGTGGTCGTCGGTCTGGTGGTGTTCTTTGGCCTGGCGGTGTGGGCGATTTTGCAGTCGCGCACCACCGGTGGCCAGCTGGCCGCGACCGGCCAGGCCCTGACCCAGTCGCAGCGTCTGGCCAAATCGGTGGGCCAGGCCGTCAACGGTAACGAGCAGGCCTTTGTCGAAGTGGCAGAAGCCTCGTCGATTCTGAAAAAGAACATCGACGGCCTGAACATGGGCTCGGACGACCCGGCCATCAAGGCGCTGGGCAGCTCCTACGCCGAGGTGCTGGCACCGCTGGTGGAAGCCTCGGACCGCACCGCCAGCAAGAGCGATGCGGTGGTCAAGCAAAAGGCCTCGCTGGTCGCGATGAACAAGGACTTGCAGGCTATTCACAAGAACACCCAGACCCTGCTGGAGCTGAGCGAGGCGGTGGTGAGCCTGAAGCTGCAGCAAGCGGCACCGACCGCTGAAATTGCCGCCGCCAGCCAGCTGGCCATGCTGACCCAGCGTATCGGCAAGTCGGCCAACGACTTCCAAAGCGCCTCGGGTGCGAACGCCGAAGCGGTGTTCCTGCTGGGCAAGGACTTGAACACCTTCAAGGAAATCGTCGCCGGTCTGCTCAATGGCAGCGCCGAGCTGCGCCTGAGCCCTGCCCGTGACGGCGCCGTGCGCGACAAGCTGCTGGAGCTGTCGGCCCAGTACGACATCACCCTGAAGGACGGCTCCTCGGTGCTGAGCAACCTCAAGGGCATCTCGGAGGCCCGTGAGGCCGAAGTCTCGATCCAGTCGGCCAGCGATCCGCTGCGCAAGGGCCTGGAAGTGCTGCAGGCTGACCTGAACAGCTGGTCCGACCGCGTCTGGCTGTACCTGGTGGGCATTGTGCTGGCCGCCTTGCTGGTGGGCCTGGGTGTCTGGGGCCTGGTGCGTCTGCAGCTGGCAGACAGCTTGAACCGCCGCCGCTCTGCCGAATCGCTGCAGCAAGAAGCCACGCGCCAGGAGCAGGAGGCCAAGCGCCTCAACGACGCCAACCAGGCCGCTATTTTGCGCCTGATGAACGAGTTGCAGTCCGTCGCTGAAGGGGATCTGACCCAGGAAGCGACCGTGACCGAGGACATCACCGGCGCGATTGCCGACTCGGTGAACTACACGGTGGAAGAGCTGCGCATGCTGGTGGGCAGCGTGCAGAACACGGCGACCCGCGTGGCGCAAACCACGTCGACGGTGGATTCCACCTCGACCGAACTGCTGGCCGCCTCGACCGAGCAGCTGCGCGAGATTCGCGAAACCGGCAAGTCCATTCTGGACATGGCAACCCGTATTAACCTCGTGTCCTCGCAGGCGCAGGAATCGGCCTCGGTGGCGCGCAAGTCGCTGATGGCTGCCGAGTCCGGTCTGCAGGCCGTGGAAAACGCGATCGGTGGTATGAACTCCATCCGTGACCAGATCCAGGACACCTCCAAGCGTATCAAGCGCCTGGGCGAGTCCTCGCAGGAGATTGGTGAAATTACCGACCTGATCTCGGACATTACCGAACAGACCAACGTGCTGGCGTTGAACGCGGCCATTCAGGCGGCGTCCGCTGGTGAAGCCGGTCGCGGCTTCTCGGTGGTGGCCGAAGAAGTGCAGCGCCTGGCTGAACGTTCTGCCGATGCAACGCGCCAGATCTCGGTGCTGGTGAAGGCCATTCAGACCGACACCCAGGACGCGGTGGCCGCTATGGAGCGCTCGACCCAGGGTGTGGTGGAAGGGGCCCGTCTGTCAGACAGCGCCGGTACGGCACTGGCGGAGATTGACCGTGTGTCGCGTGAGCTGGCAGATCTGATTCAACAGATTTCGCGTTCCGCGTCCGATGAAGCCGTTCAGGCCAATGATGTGGCGGAGAATATCCAGCATATTTTTGCGGTGACGGAGCAGACCAGTGATGGCACCCGTACCACGGCGCAGCAGGTGCGTGAGCTGTCGCAAATGGCCGAGGAACTGCGCCAGTCGGTGTCTCGGTTCAAGATTGCCTGACCCCATGCCTGCTGTTTAATTTTGACCCGCAATCGGGGACTGTTGCATGTCTATAGCTATTGAAAATAAAGCGGAAAACGCACAGCCAACAGAAGAGAGGGATCTCGGGCCATTGGCGTGGATCAATGACGAGGTACGCCGGTCATTGGAATCCACGGTCAAGGCATTGCTTCGCTACAGCCGGGATGTGGAAGCGGCCAAGGTATCGGATCTGGAGGCGATCGACAACACCGGCATCCGCGTGGCCAAGCAGTACCTGCACCAGGTCAAGGGTGCCTTGCAGATGGTGGGTGTCGACCAGGCCGCCGAGCTGGTGGGTTTGATGGAAGTGGCAGCGCAGCGCTTTGCGGCCAAGCCCCATCTGTGCACCGAGAAATCGGTGGCGCTGATGGAGAAGACCTCGTTTGCGCTGCTGGAGTACCTGAGCCATGTGCTCAAGGGCCGCAATGTCTCCTTTGTGGCCTTGTTTCCGCAATACAAAGAGATGCAGGCCTTTGCCGGCGTGGAGCGCGTCCACCCGGCCGACCTGTGGCATGGCGACCAGGCGCAGCAGGAGCCGCTGACCCCGGCAGTCGCTGCACTGCCGCTGGACCGCAGCGCGCGTGAGCGCCTGGACTCGGACATGCTGCAGATCATCAAGTCTGCCGACAGCCGCGCCGCGCAGGATTTGACGGCCGTCTGCCTGGGCTTGGCCCAGGGCCAGACGCAAAAGCCGCTGAAACTGTTCTGGAAGGTGGCCGCAGGCTTCTTTGACGCGCTCGCGTACAAGTTGCTCGACCCCGACCTCTATGTGAAACGCTCGGCGTCGCGGGTCATCATGCAGTTCGCAGCGCATGCCAAGGGTGGCAGCGATGTGGACCAGGGCCTGCAGCATGAGCTGAATTTTTTCTGTGCCGTGGCCCAGGGCCCCGATGAGGCCAAGGCCGCGGTGCTGCAAGCCGTGCGTGTCAGCCTGCAGACCGACGCGCTGCAAGGCGTCAACTACGGCCAGGAGCGCTTTGGCCAGTATGACCCGGCCGTGCTGGCGCAGGCGCGCAAGCGCCTGGAGTCTGCTGCCGAGCTGTGGTCGTCGCTCGCCGATGGCGACCGCTACAAGATCAAGCCGGTTGCCGACCAGTTCCACCTGATCCGCGAATCGCTGCACAAGCTGCATATCGGTGCCGACGAGCTGGGTGCAGCGCTGGGCCGCGTCACCGAGCGGCTGGTGAGCACCAGCACGCCACCGTCGACGCCGATGGCCATGGAAGTGGCCACCGCCGTGCTGTACCTGCAGGCCAACCTGGAGTCGCTCGATGTCAAGCCCGCGCTGATGCGCGAGCGCGCCGACCGCCTGGCGCAGCGCCTGGACCATGTGCTGGCCGACCAGCCGCCCGAGCCGCTGGAGACCTGGGTCGAGGAGCTGTACCGCCGCGTCAGCGACCACCAGACCATGGGCAGCGTGGTCGATGAACTGCACTCCACCTTGGCCGAGGCCGAAAAGCACCTGGACCAGTATTTCCGCAACCCTGACGATGTCTCGATGCTGGGCACCGTCACCGGTTCGCTGTCGCAGATGCGCGGCGTGCTGTCGGTGCTGGGCCTGGACCAGGCCGTCGCCGCCACGCAGCACCTGCGCACCGTGGTGGACCAGCTCGCGGCCGGCCCGGTGGCCGACGAGGACAAGCCGGTCGTCTTTGAAAAGCTGGGCAACAGCCTGGGCGCACTGGGCTTTCTGCTCGACATGCTGGGCTACCAGCGCACCTTGGCGCGCAAGCTCTTTGTGTTTGATGCGACCAGCGGCGAGCTGCGCATTGTGATGGGCACGCAAAAGGCCGGCGATGTCGCGCCTGCCCCCGTGCCTGTGGCGGCAGCGCCGGTCGCAGCGCCTGCGGTGCCCGACGAGCCGGAAGACGATTCCGTCTACTTTGCGCCCACCATTCCGGCGCCGCTGTTCGATGCCAGCCCCGCTCCGGCGCCGAAGGCGCCTGCGGTGCTCGCGCCCGATCTGCAGTTTTTTACGCCCAGCCCGGCACCGGCCGCCGCAACCGCAGCGCCGGTGGCGGCGCCCGCGCAGCCAGAGGTTTCGGAAGAATCGCTGGACGAAGAGCTGCTGGACATCTTCTTGGAAGAGGCCCAGTCGGTCGTGCAGACCGGCGGCCAGGCACTGCAGTCCTTGCGCCGCGATGCGGCCGACGCCGAGGCCTTGACGACCCTGCGCCGCGCCTTCCACACGCTCAAGGGCAGCTCCCGCATGGTTGGGCTGGTCCAGTATGGCGATGCCGCCTGGTCGATGGAGCAGGTGCTCAACAGCTGGCTGGCCGAGCACAAGCCGGCCAATGCGCCGCTGCTGGCGCTGAGCGCCGAGGCACTGACCGGCTTTGGCCGCTGGGCCGAGGACATTGGCGCGCAGCGCCAGTCCACCTGGAACCCCGAGATCTTCCGCATCTCGGCCGATGCCATGCGCATCGATGGCCTGCCCCTGCCACTGGTGGTGCCCGCCGAGCCAGGCCAGGCGCCCGAGGCCGAGGAATGGCCGCACGATACGCAGCAGATGGCGCTGGAGGCCGACGCCCCAGATGCGGTAGAGACTGCCCAGGCCCTGGCCGAGCTGGAGCTGCCCGCGGAGGGCGATGCCCCCGCGCCGGTGGCCCAAGCCGAGGCAACGCCTGCGCTGGTCTGGCCGCTCGACGGCATCGACCTGGAGCTCGATCCGCCCGCTGCACTGGAGCCTGCGCCCGCGCTCACTACGCCTTCGGGCCTGGTGCCGCTGGCCATGGCGCCAGAGAGCGCCGAGGAAGTGGACTTCTCCGAGTTTGCGCAGGCCATGGCCAGTGCCGAGGCCAAGACGAGCGAGGCGCAAGCGCCCGAGTCGCTGCAGCCGCATGACAGCGCGCTGGACTTTGTCTCGATGGATGCCGGCCTGGAATTTGTGGCCGAGGACGAGGTGGCCAAGCTCGATCCCGCCCCGACCCGCTTGCCGCTGGAGCTGCCTTCGCTGGACCTGGTGGAGCTGCCCCTTGTCCCCGAGCCAACTGCGCCACCGGCGCAGCCTGCCGCTACCGCTTTTGACTCCATAGAGTTTGCAGACACCATGCTGCCCGAGCTGGAGGCGCTGCCCGAGGAGCCGGTGGCCGAGCCCCAGACCCTGCTGGAAGTGCCCGCTGACCTGGTGCTGCCTGCGGTGGCCACGGACGCGGTGGAAACCCCGCCCGTTGCAGAGCCCGAGCAAGCGCAGCAGGTGGACACCCCGGCAGAAAGCCTGGGCGAAGCGCTGGCCCCTGCCGCTGTGCAGGAGCCCGAAGCCGTCGCCGACCTGGAAGCTCCCGCCGAACCAGAAGCCCCTGCTGAAGTGCCTGCGGCGCAGGAAGCACCCGAAGTGCCTGTGCAGCCCGAAGCTTTGGTAGCAGCGCTGGTGCAGGAGACCGCCCCGGCAGCCCCGGCCGTGGCAGACACCGAGGAGCCTGCCGAGGTGACCAATGTGCTGGGCGTGAGTACCGCGCTCTTCAACGTCTACCTGGCAGAAGCGGAGAACTGGTCGCACAACCTTGAGAAGGTGCTGTATGCCTGGGCCCAGGCGCCCAACCGTAACTTCCCCGAAGATGCGATTGCCTATGCCCATTCGCTGGCGGGCAGCTCGTCCACGGTGGGCTTTGGCTCGCTGTCCGAACTGGCACGTGCGCTGGAGCACGCGCTCTCCCATATCCACAATTTCTCCAACCCGGAGGTCTCCTGGCTCAATACCTGCCAGGCGGCGGGCTCGGAGATTCGCAAGCTGCTGCACCAACTGGCGGCTGGTTTTGTCAAACCCGCCAGCGAGATCGTCGTGCAGGACCTGGTCGATATCGCCAACCAGGAAATCAACTCGCAGCTGCACCCGCCTTATGGCCTGGCCGAGTTCGACGCCGAGCCCTCGGGCCTGGCCGAGCTGCATGAGCACGCAGCCGCAGCGCCCGCGCCGGTGCGCACGTTTGCGCCAGTGGCGGCGGTATCCACGGCCGCGTTGCCTGATGTGCTGGAGCTGCGCAACGACGATGCGATCGAAGTGGTCGACGTCATCGACCCGGACCTGTTCCTGATCTTCGAGGAAGAAGCGCAGGAGCTGCTGCCCAAGCTGGGCGCGGCCTTGCGGGAATGGTCGGCCGACCCGCAGTACCTGCCGCCACGCGGCGAAGTGCTGCGCCATCTGCACACCCTCAAGGGCAGTGCACGGCTGGCGGGCGCAATGCGCCTGGGCGAGATGTCGCACCGCATGGAGTCCGAGGTCGAGGACATCGGCACGGAAAACCTGACCAGCCAGGACATCGAAATTCTGCTGGCGCGCTACGACGGCCTGCAGCACGAGTTTGTCGGCCTGCAAGAGCGCGGCAACCAGGTGCTGGCAGAAGGCGCCTTGCCCCAGCAGGTGCCAGCTTCGACCGAGATGGGCGAAGTGGTGGCCGAAGTGGCCGCCAGCACCCCCGCTGCGCAGGAAAGCGCTGGTGCCGAGCAGGCTGCGCAAGCGGCGGATGCGGCCGATGCAGGCGCTGGCGTCCAGCACAAGCCGCTGATGCTGCGCATGGCGCCGGTGCGTGCCGCTGCTGGCCAGTCGGTGCGTGTGCGCTCGCAGCTGCTCGACCGCCTGGTCAACGAGGCGGGCGAGGGGCTGATTGCACGCTCGCGCCTCGATATGCGCCTGAGCAACATCCGCTCGTCCATTAAGGACATGTCAAGCAACCTGGAGCGCTTGCGCACCTTGCTGCGCGATGTGGAGATGCAGGCCGAGTCGCAGATGCAGTCGCGCATGGCGCTGGCCAAGGATTCGGACTCGGGCTTTGACCCGCTGGAGTTCGACCGCTTCACCCGCGTGCAGGAACTCACCCGCATGATGGCCGAGTCGGTCAACGACGTGGGCACGGTGCAGCGCAACCTGCAACGTACTGCCGAAGGCGCCGAAGACGACCTGATTGCCCAGGGCCGCCAGGCCCGTGAGCTGCAGCGCGACCTGCTGCGCACGCGCATGGTGGAATTCGACTCCATCTCCGAGCGTCTGTATGCGATCGTGCGCCAGATCTCCAAGGAGCTGGGCAAGCAGGTCAAGCTCGACATCACCGGCGCCTCGATCGAGATCGACCGTGGCGTTCTGGACCGGGTGACCCCGGCGTTCGAGCACTTGCTGCGCAACAGCGTGGCGCACGGTATCGAGACGCCCGAGGAGCGCAAGGCCCAGGGCAAGCAGCCGGTAGGCATCATCGCCATCGATGTGCGCCAGGAAGGCAACGATATCGCCGTGTCCATCCACGACGACGGCGCCGGCCTGCAGCTCGATGCGATTCGCCGCAAGGCGGTGCAGTTGGGCCTGATCACGGCTGACGAGCCGCTCGATGTGGACCAGGCCGCGCAGCTGATTTTTGCACCGGGCTTCTCCACCGCCTCTGAGGTGTCCGAGCTTTCGGGCCGCGGTATCGGCATGGACGTGGTGCGCACCGAGATCCAGTCGCTCGGTGGCCACATCGTGACCACCTCAGAGACGGGCAAGGGCACGCGCTTCCAGATGGTGATGCCGCTGACCACCGCCGTCACCCAGGTGGTGATGATGCGCGCGGGCGACATCAAGTTCGGCGTACCGGCCAACCTGGTGGAGTATGTGCGGCGCGTGCCCAAGGCCCTGATCGAGCAGGCCCATGGCAACAATATCTACACCGACAACGAGCAGGAGCTGCCGTTCTACTTTGCCGGCGCGCTGCTGCAGGGCAACCTGCGCAGCAACGAGGAGCCGGAGAAGACCAGTGCGGTGGTGATCCTGCGCTCGGCGACCAAGCGCGTGGCGGTTCACGTCGATGAAGTGCTGGGCAACCAGGAAGTCGTGGTCAAGAACCTGGGCCCGCAGCTGGCGCGTTTGCCAGGCCTGGCAGGCATGTCGGTGCTGGCATCGGGCGCGATTGTGCTGATCTACAACCCGGTGGCCTTGTACACCGTCTATGGCGATCAGATCGCCGAGCGCATTGCCCAGGCGGCCGTGCGCCCCGAGGTGGCCAAGGCGCCGGTGCGCGAGCTGGCCGAGCAAGTGGTGCAGACGCCGTTGGTGCTGGTGGTCGACGACTCCATCACCGTGCGCCGCGTGACGCAGCGCCTGCTGCAGCGCGAAGGCTACCGCGTGGCGCTGGCTGCCGATGGCCTGCAGGCACTGGACCGTCTGCGCGAAGAGCGCCCGGTCATGGTGCTGTCGGACATCGAGATGCCGCGCATGGACGGCTTCGAGCTGGTGCGCGAGATCCGTGCCGATGCGGCGATGAAGGACCTGCCGGTGGTGATGATCACCTCGCGCATTGCCGACAAGCACCGCGAGCACGCCGCCAGCCTGGGCGTGGACCACTACCTGGGCAAGCCCTATGCCGACGAGGTGCTGCTCTCGCTGGTCCGCCAGTGCGTGCTGGACCACGAGATCAAGGCGGCCGACGCCGGCACGCTGCACTGATCGGGTGGAGGGCTCCGGCCAGAAGGGCTGCCTGCGGGCAGCCCTTTTTTATGCGCGCCAGGCAGCGCATGCAGAGGGCTGTGCAGACAAAAGGGCGGCAGCCTGCCCGTACAATGGTTCCATGAGCGCTGAGACTGACACTTCCGGGACCATGAACCTCACCCACCACTTTCTGATTGCAATGCCTGGCATGCAAGACGAGATGTTTGGCCGCAGCGTGGTCTATGTGTGTGAGCACAGCGAAAAAGGCGCGCTGGGCATCATCATCAACAAGCCCTCGGACATCACGATGGGCAAGCTGTTTGACAAGGTCGACCTGCCGCTGCGCCGCGAGGACCTGGAGCTCGAGCCCGTGTTCCAGGGCGGCCCGGTGCACACCGAGCGCGGCTTTGTGCTGCACGACCGGATCGTGATCGAGTCGGGTGCTGCCGACGAGTCGGCGTACTCGGCCACCCTGACCATTCCTGGCGGGCTGGAGATGACCACCTCGCGCGATGTGCTCGAAGCGCTGTCCACCGGCGCCGGCCCGCACCGGGTGCTGGTTTCGCTGGGCTACTCGACCTGGGGCGAAGGCCAGCTGGAGTCGGAGATCACCGAAAACGCCTGGCTCACGGTGCATGCCGATGCCGGCGTGATTTTTGACACGCCCGTGGCCGAGCGCTATGACACCGCGCTGGCGCTGCTGGGCGTGCAGCCCTGGGCGCTGTCTGCCGCCGCAGGCCGCGCATGACGGACGCGGCCACCAAGCCTTTGCTGGCCGAGGCGGCGCGCATGCAAAGCTTTATCGCTTTTGACTTTGGCATGAAGCGCACCGGTGCCGCCTTTGGCACCCGCATGCTGGGCACGGCCCGGCCGCTGCCGACGATCAACGCCGAAGGAAAGGCCCGCTTCACCCCGATGGAGAGCCTGATCGCACAGTGGCAGCCCGATGCGCTGGTGGTCGGCATTCCCTTTCACCCCGATGGCGCCGCCCATGAGAACACGGCGCTGGCGCTGCGTTTTGCGCGCCAGCTGCGGGGGCGCTTTGGCCTGCTGGTGTTTGAGGTGGACGAGCGCTACAGCACCACCGAAGCGCTGGCCAATGGCGCGCGCGATGCCGATGCGGCCTCGGCCTGCATCATTCTTGAACAGTTCATGCGCAGTCTGGATGTGCCCGATCTGGGCACCACGACCTGAAGGCCACCAAGACCGCTTCTGACCCATCCATGCAAGCACTGACCCGTTCTTTCATCGGCCTGCTGCGCCTGGCGCGGCTGGGCCTGCATATCGTTGTCGGTGTCATCACCATCTGGCGCACGTTTGGCCGCCTGGGCCATGCGGAGCGCAACCGGGCGGTGGAGCGCTGGGCCGGCAAGCTATTGCAGCTGAGCGGCATCGAGCTGCGCGTGCTGGGCACCGTGCCCCAGCAGGGCCCCTTGCTGATTGTTGCCAACCACCTGTCCTGGCTCGATATTCCGGCCATCCATGCGGCCAAGCATTGCCGCTTTGTCTCCAAGTCCGATGTCAAGGCCTGGCCGGTGATTGGCGGGCTGGCCAGCGCTGCGGGCACCTTGTTCATCGAGCGCAACTCCCGGCGCGATGCGATGCGCACCGTCAGCCGCATGGAAGAGGCCATGCGCAACGGCGATATGGTTGCCGTGTTTCCCGAAGGCACGACCGGTGATGGCCAGCAGCTGCTGCCCTTCCATGCAAACTTGCTGCAATCGGCGATTGCCGCTGAGGCCCCGGTGCTGCCGCTGGGCCTGTGCTTTTACGACAAGCACAGCGGCCGCATGAGCAGCGCCCCCAGCTATGTCGGCGATGAGAGCCTGCTGGGCTCCATCTGGCGCACGGTGACGGCCCCGCCGCTGGTGGCCCAGCTCAACTATGGCGAGCCGCAAAGCAGCGCAGGCCGCAACCGGCGCGACTGGTCGGCCGAGCTGCAGGCAGCAGTGGACCAATTGCGCCAGGTGCAGCGCTGATACGGACGAGATTTGCTGGGCTTGAGACCCGCGCGTAACGGGGCTTGAGTCTTTGAACAGGTTCTCAGTGCTCGGGCGCGAAGCAGACCAGGTGCTCGGGCTGGGCGCGCAGGCCAATGCTCTCGCCCACCCTGTGCTGCAGCTGGCTGGAGACTTGGGCGTAGACCAGCTGCTGGCTGGGCAGCTGCAAGGTGTACAAAAACTGCGATCCCCGAAAAGATTTGCGCAGCAAGGTGGCCCGGTAGGGCGAGTCCGCATCAAACACCACCTCGCTGGCGCGCAGCAGCACATCGCAGGCCTCTGGGGCCTCAGGCGTCGCAATCGCACCGAGGGGCGTGTCGAGCTGCCAGCCTTGCGCAGACGAAACTGGGCTGGCCGGCAGCAGGCTGCCATGGCCGATAAAGTTGGCCACAAAGCGGCTCGCCGGCTTTTGGAACAGGGTCGTGGCATCGGCCCATTGGTGCAGATGGCCGCTTTCGATCACGCCGATCTGGTCGCCAATCGCAAAGGCTTCGAGCTGGTCATGGGTGACGAAGAGGGCGGTCGCCCGCGCGGCCTTGAGGATGTCGCGCAGCTCATGGGCCAGGCGCTCGCGCAGGTCCACATCGAGGTTGGAGAAGGGCTCATCGAGCAGCATCAGCTGCGGCTCGGGTGCCAGCGCCCGGGCCAGCGCCACGCGCTGCTGCTGGCCGCCCGAGAGCTCATGCGGGTAGCGCGCAGCGCTGTTCTCCAGTCCCACCAGACGCAGCACCTCTTGCACGCGCGCCTGTTGCTCGGCCTTGGGCCGCTGGTGGATGCCAAAGGCCACATTCTTGCCGACGCTCAAATGCGGGAAGAGGGCGTAGTCCTGGAACACCATGCCGATGCGGCGCTTTTCGGGCGGCAGGCTGGTGCTGGTGCTGCTGACCACCTGGCCTTGCAGGCGGATCTCACCGCCGCTGATGGGCTCTAGCCCGGCCACGGCGCGCAGCAAGGTGGTCTTGCCGCAGCCCGAGGGGCCAATCAGCACTCCGATATCGCCAGCTTGCAGCTGTAAAGACACCTGCGCCACGGCAGGCTGGGGGCGCCCGGCGTAGCGCACATTCAGTTGGGAGACCTCAAGAAACATGGCGGCATTGTAGAGGGCCGCCCAATGGCAAGGGCATAAGGATGCTTTGCATAACCCTCGCCCGATGGAATGGACGCGGATCGGGATGAGCCGCAAGGCGTCTTTTGCAGCCAATAGCCGTAGCTATTGACAAGGGAGACAACGCAGCGGATCGCCCGAGACCGCGTTCATGCCATGGCAGGGATTTATGCAGAGGATCCTTCGCAAGGGCGCAGGTAGAATCGCCAGCTTTTGGCCCGTCAGTGATTCGCATTTGCAAAACCTTGCCCGCTTCCGTCGTCAGCTGCTGCTCGTAGCCATTGCCCTGGTGTTGGTGTTGCCGGTGCTCACGGTCTTTAGCGCCTGGCTGCCCGGGGCGGGCAATGACGCCGATGCCTTTGCCGTGGTGCGCGAGATGTTTGCCACGGTGCTGCCTGGCTATATCCGCACTACGGTGGCGCTGGGCCTGATGGTGGCGCTGGGCGCGGCGGTGCTGGGCAGCTTGTGCGCGGCGGTGGTGACCTTGTTCGATTTTCGCGGCCGCAAGACC
>NZ_KE148597.1:0-2515 GCF_000410635.1 Comamonas sp. B-9 | reverse complement strand
CGGCGGCTGCCGCTGGCGATGCCCGCCTATGTGACGGCTTATGCCTATACCGACTTTCTGCAGTTCAGCGGACCGCTGCAGGTGTGGATGCGTGCCAGCTTTGGCTGGGAAGGGCGCTTGCTGCCCGAGGTGCGGTCGCTGGGCGGCGCCGTGCTGGTGTTTGTGGTCTCGCTCTACCCCTATGTCTACCTGCTGGCGCGCACGGCGCTGAGCGAGCGCGCCGCGCACCTGATGGAGGCCGCGCGCCTGCTGGGCGCCTCGATGCCGCGCCGCATCTGGACGGTGGCCTTGCCGATGGCCCGGCCGGCCGTGGTGGCCGGGGGGGCGCTGGTGATGATGGAGACCCTGGCCGATTTTGGCGTGGTGAGCTACTTTGGCATCCAGACCTTCACCACCGGCATCTACAAGGCCTGGTTGGCGATGGAAAACCGCAGTGCCGCAGCCCAGCTGGCCACGATGCTGCTGGTGCTGGTACTGGTGGTGCTGCAGCTGGAGCTGCGCGCGCAGCGGCGCATGCGCTTTGTCACCAGTGGGGTGGGGCGCGCCTCATCGGCCGAGGCCCAGCCTCACCGACTGCAAGGCGCGCGCTGTCTGGCCGCCTGGCTGGTCTGTGGTCTGCCGGTGCTGCTGGGCTTTGTGCTGCCCGTCATGTTCATGCTGCGGCCCCTGGCGGCCGATTGGTCGGTGATTCCGCTGGACCGCTTTGTGCAGTGGGCCGGCAACAGCATCCGCTTTGGCGCCATCACCGCCGTGCTGGCGGTGGCCATTGCGATGCTGGCCGCCTATGCGGCACGCCGCAGCCAGGACTGGGTCACGCGCAGCACCGTGGGCCTTATCAGCCTGGGCTATGCGGTGCCCGGCGCGGTGATTGTGGTGGGCTTGCTGCTGCCCGTTGGCTGGGTGCAGCAGGCGCTGCCGCAATGGGGCTTTCCGGCGCTGATCACGGCCACCTCGACCGGCATCATCTGGGCCTACCTGGTGCGCTTTACCGCCATTGCGCTGCAGGCCTTGCAAAGCGGCTACACCCGCATTCCCAAAAGCCTCGATGAATCGGCGCGCATGCTGGGCGTGGGCAGCGCCGGCCTGCTGGCCCGCGTGCATGGCCCGCTGCTGCGCCGCTCGGCCTTGACCGCTGCCTTGCTGGTGTTTGTCGATGTGATGAAGGAGCTGCCCGCGACCATGGTGCTGCGGCCCTTCAACAGCGATACCTTGGCCGTCGTCGCCTACCAGCTGGCACGCGATGAGCGCCTGGGCGAGGCGGCGCTGCCATCGCTGGCACTGGTGCTGGTGGGGCTGGTGCCGGTCATCTTGCTGATCCGCACCATGCGCAGCTCGGCCGCGCGCTGAGAGTCCTCGGCGCCCATGCCTTTGCCTGTCTGCTGATGCAGCGGGCAGACCTGGCTATGCGCTTGCCATCTGCCGTCCACCATCGGCGCGCGGTGGCCGCAGCTTGCCGGCCTCTTGGCCGCAATAATTGGCGATTCTGTGGTGTTCTCGCCGGATCCATAGCTGACCTATATCGCATTTGATCTGGATCAAACAAGCGCTTCGGGTTTCCCCCTAAACTGCATTTTTGAAACATTAATTGACTATTGGTGTTTCGTTTTTTGAATCAAGGGGATGGCCACCATCCGCTCGGTCGGATGGCTGGCGCGCCGAGCTCGTGCCCGGCTTGGCTCCTTGTCCACCTCCCAATGCCGCCCAGCGGCCCCCATCGCGTGCAAACACCAACACCTGTTCTGGAAACAGACAACTGGGGCGTGGCCTATGGCGACAAGGTCATCCTCTCCGGCCTGCAACTGCAGATTGCGCCCTGCGCCGTGACAGCCCTGATGGGGCCGGTGGGTGGGGGCAAGTCCACGGCGCTGCGCAGTCTGGCCGGTCTCAATGACGAGAACCCGCGCTTTGTGCAATGGGGGCAGCTGCGCTACAGCGGCCAGCCGCTGGCAGGCACGCACCGGCCCCAGCTGGTGCGCCAGCATGTGCGCCTGATGCAATCGAGCGTGCTCGATTCGCTGACCGAACTGCTGCAACACAGCCATCCGCTCTCCGGCCTGGACCGGCGTGCCTGGTGCGAGGCCTATCTGGAGCGCATGGGCTTTGCCGATATCCAGCCGCTGCTGGCGCGCACCACGATCGAGCTGTCGGCGATGCACCAGCGTGCGATTGCCATCTTGCGCGAGGCCGCGGCCGAGCCTGCGCTGCTGATGTGCGACGAGCCCACCGCCGACCTGCAGGACTACGACAGCTACCTGTTGCTGGAGCTGCTCAAGCGCATCGCCCAGGAGCGCGCCGTGCTGCTGGTGACCCACAACCAGCGCCACGCCCAGCGCGTGGCCGACCATGTGCTGCTGCTGGCCGGCGGCGCGGTGCAGGAGACGAGCCGCGCCGAGCACTTTTTCTCCGCGCCTTATTCCCCCGCCGGCCAGCAGTTTGTGCGCAGCGGCAGCTGCGCGGTGGTGGCCCCGCAGCAGACCGTGCAAGAGGCGATGCAGGCAGAGCCAGTTGCCGCCAC
>NZ_KE148596.1:4075-4331 GCF_000410635.1 Comamonas sp. B-9 | reverse complement strand
CGTGCTGCCCAGCGTGGGCGGCTGGGGTGCCACCGTGGGGGTGGTCGCCTGGCTGGGTTGGATATCGGCCGGCGCCTTGGTCGCCGTGCTGTGGATTGCGGCTGCGCCGCGCTGGGCAGCGCGTGCAGCGGCTGCGCTGGCGCCGCTGGCCTTGTTGGGTTTGTGGTGGTGGGCCTGATGGCCTGCTGATGAATACGTGAGGGAGCTATGGTGGGGGAAGAAATGATGGGTGTGCAGAAGCAGTGGCTGGGCGTGG
>NZ_KE148596.1:3616-3926 GCF_000410635.1 Comamonas sp. B-9 | reverse complement strand
CGAGGCCACGGTGACGGCGATTGGCACCTTGCAGCCGCGCAGCTATGTGGATGTGGGCGCGCAGGTATCGGGCCAGATTCTGAAGCTGCGCGTGCAGCCCGGTGCCGAGGTGGCCAAGGGCGATCTGCTGGTGGAGATTGACCCCAGCGTGCAGCGTGCGACGGTGGATGCGGGCCGTGCATCCCTGGCGGGGCTGCGCGCCCAGCTGGCCGAGCAGCAGGCCCAGCACCGGTTGGCGGGCCAGCAGCTGCAGCGCCAGCAGCAGCTGAGCGCGCACGAGGCCACACGCGAGGAAGACCTGCAGACGGCG
>NZ_KE148596.1:394-3335 GCF_000410635.1 Comamonas sp. B-9 | reverse complement strand
AAGAGGGCATGCCGGTCTACTTCACCACCCTGGGGGGCGCCGGCCAGACCAAGCCCCGGCGCTGGAAGGGCCAGGTGCGCCAGGTGCTGCCCGCGCCCGCTGCCAGCCAGGCCCAGCCGGCCGGCAATGCGCAAACGCCGGCACCCGCCACCAAGGCCGTGGCCTATACCGTGCTGTTTGATGTGGGCAATGAGGACGCCGAGCTGATGCCGCAGATGACGGCGCAAGTGGTGTTTGTCAGCGCCAGTGCCAGCCAGGCGCTGGCCGTGGCGCTGACGGCGGTGGAAGAAGACAAGGCCCGCGAAGGCACCCATGTAGCCCGGGTGCTGGATGCCGATGGCCAGCCCCAGACGCGCAGCGTGAAGCTGGGCATACGCAGCCGCCACCAGGTGGAGGTGCTCGACGGCCTGGCCGAAGGTGAGAAGGTCGTCGTCGGCGAGACCGCGCTGGAGCGGGGCCCCAGGTGGCTGCAATGGTGAGCGGCCCGGTTGACGCAGACCAGCCACTGATCGCACTGCGCGGCATTCGCAAACACTATGGCGACCCTGCCAGCGGCCAGCCGCTGGTGACGGTGCTGCATGGCATTGACCTGGAGATCTACGCGGGCGAATTTGTGGCCGTGGTGGGCAGCTCGGGCTCGGGCAAGTCCACGTTGATGAACATCCTCGGCTGCCTGGACCGGCCCAGCGGCGGCAGTTACCACTTCCAGGGCCAGGATGTGGCGCAGTTCGACTCGGACGCGCTGGCCTGGCTGCGGCGCGAGGCCTTTGGCTTTGTCTTCCAGGGCTACCACCTGATTGCCAGCGAAAGCGCTAGCGAGAACGTCGAGATGCCAGCCATCTATTCGGGCCTGCCCAAGGACGAGCGGGTGCAGCGCGCGCAGGCGCTGTTGCAGCGCCTGGGCCTGGGCGAGCGCCTGGGCAACCGGCCCAACCAGCTCTCGGGCGGGCAGCAGCAGCGCGTGTCGATTGCGCGCGCGCTGATGAATGGCGGCCATATCATCCTGGCCGACGAGCCCACCGGCGCGCTTGATTCGCACAGCGGTGCCGAGGTGATGGCGTTGCTGCGCGAGCTGGCCGCTGCCGGCCACACCATCATCCTGATCACGCACGACCGCGATGTGGCGGCGCAGGCGCAGAGGGTCATCGAGATCAGTGACGGCCGTATTGTGGGTGACAGTGCCAGCCAGCCCAAAGCAGCGCCGGCCGCCGTAATCGCAAGTGAAAGCGGCGGCACGCGCATGCAGCTGGCGCCGGTGCCCCAGGGCGGCAGTGCCTCGGCCGCGCCGCTGGTCGCCGAGCTGCTGGAGGCCGCGCGCTCGGCCTGGAGGGGCATGCGCATGAACCGGGTGCGCACCAGCCTGACCTTGCTGGGCATTGTGATCGGCGTGGTCTCGGTGATCGTGATGCTGGCCATTGGCGAAGGTGCGCGGCGCAAGGTGGTCGAGCAGATGGGCACCATGGGCACGGCGATTCTCTATATGGGCAGCAAGCCGCCAGCGACCGGTGGGCCGGCCGGCCAGATCACAGAGGAAGACCTGGACGCCTTGCGCGAGCTGCCCGAGATACGGCGCGTGATGCCGGTGATTGGCGACCCGGTCACCGTGCGCTATGGCAATGCGGACAAGCAGGTCTATGTGTTTGCCGCCAGCCAAGAGATGCCGCTGGTGCACCACTGGAAGCCCAAGCTGGGCCGCTACTACACGGACACCGAGGACCGCGATCTGGCGCCGCTGGTGGTGCTGGGCCACAAGGCGCACAAGCACTTTTTCCCCGACACGCCCAACCCGCTGGGGCGGCAGCTGATCATCGGTACCTCGGCCTTCGAGGTGATTGGCGTGATGAGCGAGCGCGGGGCCGATTCGGGCGCGCAGGACTATGACGACATGGTCTTTATCCCCTACCAATCGGGCCGGGCACGCGTCTACCAGGCGCAGACCCAGCCGGACTATGTGGTGGTCGAGGCCATGTCCTCCGAGGTGGTCAACGAGGCCGAGGCGGCCATCCACCGCGTGCTGCTGGCGCGGCACGGCGGCCGCGAGGACTTTGGCATCGGCAATGCGGCAGCGCGCATCCAGGCCGAGGCGGCCACGCGCCAGAGCATGGCGGTGATGCTGGGGCTGATTGCAGCGGTGTCGCTGGTGGTGGGGGGCATTGGCGTGATGAATGTGATGCTGATGACGGTGCGCGAGCGCACGCGGGAGATCGGCATCCGCATGGCGGTGGGCGCACGCCAGAGCGATATCCTGCGCCAGTTCTTGACCGAGGCCAGCCTGGTGACCCTGTCGGGTGGCACCGTGGGCCTGGTGGTGGGCGCGCTGGTGGGCGCCGTGCTGGTGCTGGCCGGTGTGCCGGTGGTGTTTTCCATCCGGGCCATGGCCGGTGCCTTTGCCTGCGCGGTGGTCACCGGTCTGGTGTTTGGTTATATGCCGGCCAAGACGGCCGCGCGCCTGGACCCGGTACGGGCCCTGGCAGGAGAGTGAGTATGCAGATCTTCCCAATCGCCAGCGCGCTGGCAGCGGCCCTGGTGCTGGCCGGCTGTGTGTCGGCACCCAGTCAGGTGCAGCAGTCGCAGTTGCAAGCCCTGGATGTGCCGGCCCAATGGCAGCGCAGTGACGCTGCCCAAGGCGATGCCGTCAGCCAGGGCTGGTGGCGCAGCTTTGGCAGCGCGGAGCTCGATGCGCTGGTGGCCGATGCCCAGCAGCACAGCCTGGATGTGGCCGCCGCCATGGCCAGGGTGCAGCAGGCACAGGCCAGTGCCCGCTATGCCGGGGCCGAGCTGTTGCCCACGGTGAACGCTTCGGCGCAGGCCGGGCACCAGGGCCGGTTGGGGGGCCACGCCGAGACGACGGGCCGCAACCTGTCCGTCGGCCTGGCTGCCAGCTATGAGCTGGACCTCTGGGGCCGCCTGCAGTCGCAGCGCGATGCAGCAGGCGCTGCGC
>NZ_KE148596.1:0-225 GCF_000410635.1 Comamonas sp. B-9 | reverse complement strand
AAGGCCAATTTTGGAGCGGCCACATCGCTGGAGCTGGCGCAACAGCGCGGCCTGGTGGCGGCGCAGCGCCGGGCGCTTGCGGCCCTGGACCAGCAGCAGGCCGATGCCCAGCGCAGCCTGGCCTTGCTACTGGGCCAGGCGCAAGGCCCTGCCGTCAGCCAAAGCAGTGTGCTGGCCTTGCAGGTGCCCCGCATCGACCAGGGAGAGCCCATCGAGCTGGTCACC
>NZ_KE148595.1:9291-9619 GCF_000410635.1 Comamonas sp. B-9 | reverse complement strand
CGGGAGGGGCACGCCTGGCAGCGGCATCGGTCTCCCACAAGGGCACCTCGGGATCGCGCAGTGCGGGCGCAGGCACGGCCGCTGCCGGGCTTGCCGCCGCTCCGCCAATCACCATCGCGGCGCTGGTCTGGATGCGCTCGCCCGGCGGCAGGCTCGAGGGCGGCAGGGAGCTGTCCTGCACATTGCCAAAGACCAGGATGGCCTTTTCTTCGGCCACGCTCAGCGGGGCATCCCAGTCGGGGGCCGTGTCCTGAAATCCAGGAGTCTCTTCAAAACGGCATCCACACTGCTTGCAAAACAGCGCCTGGCCCTTGCACAGCGCACCGCA
>NZ_KE148595.1:284-9280 GCF_000410635.1 Comamonas sp. B-9 | reverse complement strand
AGGTGGCGTAGGCGGCCACCGGCGCAGCCGGCATATTGCGCGGGCTGGCTGCGGCCTCGGGCGCCAAGGCGGTCTGCAGCTTGCAGCCGCATTTTCGACAAAATTTGGCGCCGGCGGCCAATGCCTCGCCACATTGCACACAGTTCATGGAAACCCTCTCTCCCTAAACAAACAGGTTGCTGCTAGCAACCTACCGTATTTGTTATCAATGTCATTGTGATTATCTATCGCATTGGCCAAACAAGCCAGTGTCAGCACACCACAGACTTGCACGGTCATTGCCGCTGGGGCCCCTGCAGTCCCCGCCCTGGCCCTGCTTAGAGAGTTTCCCTCTCTCTACAAGGCTTGGCAAATTCACTATGATGCAGCACCTTTTCTCTCGCTCGCCTGCAACTGCCCCTCCCGGAGCAGCCCTGCCTGCGGCCTGCCAAAACCATGTCTGATTCCTTCCTTCCCCGCTGGCGTGAAGTGCGCCCCGGCGCTGACGATGTCGTCGCACCCGACGAGCGCCTGCCCTGGCCACAAACCTCGATCATGGGGGTGCAGCATGTCATCGCCATGTTTGGCTCGACCATTCTGGCGCCCATTTTGATGGGTTTTGACCCCAATGTCGCCATTTTGATGAGTGGCGTCGGCACTTTGATCTTCTTTTTGATCACCGGCGGGCGCGTGCCCAGCTACCTGGGATCGAGCTTTGCGTTCATCGGCGTGGTGATTGCCGCCACCGGCTATGCCGGCTCCGGGCCCAATGCCAACATCGGCATGGCGCTGGGCGGCATCATCGCCTGCGGCCTGCTCTACACCTTGATCGGCTTTATCGTGCAGGCGGTGGGCACCGGCTGGATCGAGCGCTTCATGCCGCCGGTGGTGACGGGCGCGATCGTGGCCGTGATCGGCCTGAACCTGGCCACGGTTCCCGTCAAGAACATGGCCAGCAACAACTTCGAGAGCTGGATGCAGGCGATGACCTTTGTCTGCGTCGGCATGGTGGCCGTGCTCACCCGGGGCATGGTGCAGCGCCTGCTGATCCTGGTGGGCCTGATTGCCGCAGCCATCCTCTACGCCATCCTGACCAATGGCATGGGCCTGGGCAAGCCGGTCGATCTGTCGGGCCTGGCCACGGCCGCCTGGATCGGCATGCCCAATTTCTCGGCCCCCCAGTTCAGCCCGCAGGCGATGGTGCTGATCGCCCCGATCGTGATCATCCTCGTGGCCGAGAACCTGGGCCACATCAAGGCCGTGACGGCCATGACCGGCCGCAACCTGGACCAGTACATGGGCCGGGCCTTCATCGGTGACGGCGTGGCCACGATGGTCAGCGGCGGCGGGGGCGGCACGGGCGTGACCACCTATGCAGAAAACATCGGCGTGATGGCGGCCACCCGCATCTACTCCACCGCGGTGTTCATGGTCGCAGGCCTCATTGCACTGCTGCTGGGCTTCTCGCCCAAGTTCGGCGCGCTGATCCAGGCGATTCCACTGCCCGTCATGGGCGGTGTGTCCATCGTGGTGTTCGGGCTGATTGCGGTGGCCGGCGCCAAGATCTGGGTGGAAAACAAGGTGGATTTCTCGCAGAACAAGAACCTGATCGTTGCGGCCATCACGCTGATCATCGGCACCGGTGACTTCACCCTGAAGTTCGGCAGCTTTGCGCTGGGCGGCATCGGGACCGCGACCTTTGGCGCGATCATCCTCTACCAACTGCTCAACCGCAGCGACAAGCGCTGAGCGGCACGCCAACACATCCCCAAGCCCGGTTGTCCCGGGCTTTTTTTATGCGCTAAATTGTTGCAGTGCAACAATAAATTGCCTGCGCAGTAGCACTTATCCACAATCGGGTATTCCCGGATCCTCAATGGTTTCGGGTGCAACGACTGCTAAGATTTGCCCGCCTCGCAGCCCGGCCATTGCCGCCGGGCAGCATCTGTAGACAATAACGAAAACACCTTCCTGGAGTCTCCCCCCATGTCGTTGAATGACCGTGTGCGCTGCAGCGCGCTGCACTCCCGCATCATGTCCGCAGCCGACGCGGCCGCCCTGATCCCTGCTGGCGCCAATGTGGGCATGAGTGGCTTCACCGGCGCAGGCTACCCCAAGGCCCTGCCCCAGGCCATCGCAGCCCATGCCAAGGCCGAGCATGCCGCCGGCCGGCCCTACAAGATCAATGTCTGGACGGGCGCCTCCACCGCTGCCGAATGCGACGGCGTGCTGGCCGAGGCCGCTGCCATCGGCCAACGCCTGCCCTTCAACACCGACCCGATCGCGCGCAAGTCCATCAATGCCGGCGACATCGACTTCATCGACATGCACCTGTCCCACGTCGCCCAGCACGCCTGGTTCGGCTTTCTGGGCCACATGCATGTGGCGGTGGTCGAAGTGCTGGGCATCACCGCCGATGGCCTGCTGATCCCGTCGACCGCCGTGGGCAACAACAAGACCTGGCTGGAGATTGCCGACAAGGTGATCCTGGAGGTGAACACCAAGCCTCCCGCCAAGATGGAAGGCATGCACGACATCTACTACGGCACCGCCATCCCGCCGCGCCGCGTGCCCATCCGCATGACCCATGCCGATGACCGCATTGGCGAGGGCTACCTGAAGGTGGACCTGGACAAGGTCGTCGCCGTCGTCGAGACCCACAAGGGCGACCGCGACAATGTGTTTGCTGCGCCGGACGCCAACTCCAACACCATTGCCGCCTCCATCATCGACTTTCTCTCGCACGAGATGAAGATGGGGCGCCTGCCCCAGGAGATGCTGCCCATCCAGTCGGGCGTGGGCAATGTGGCCAATGCGGTGCTGGCCGGCCTGCTCACCGGCCCTTTCGACAACCTGCTGGGCTTTACCGAAGTGCTGCAGGACGGCATGCTGGACCTGCTGCGCACGGGCAAGATGGCGCGCGCCTCGGCCACCTCCATCTCGCTGTCGGCGGCCGCCTACCGCGATTTCGAGGAGAACATCGACTTCTACCGCGAACGCATCATCCTGCGCCCGCAGGAGATCTCCAACCACCCCGAGCTGGTGCGCCGCCTGGGCGTGATCGCGATGAACTCGATGATCGAGGCCGACATCTACGGCAACATCAACTCCACCCATGTGATGGGCTCGAGCATGATGAACGGCATTGGCGGCAGTGGCGACTTTGCGCGCAACGGCTACCTGTCCTTCTTCGTCACGCCCTCGGTGGCCAAGAACGGCCATATCTCCTGCATCGTGCCCATGTGCTCGCATGTGGACCATACCGAGCACGACACGCAGATCATCGTTACCGAGCAGGGCCTGGCCGACCTGCGCGGCCTCTCGCCCCGGCAGCGCGCCAAGCTCATCATCGAGCGCTGCGCGCACCCAGACTTCCGCCCCATGCTGCAGGACTATGTGGACCGCGCGATGCACCAGTCGGCCGGCCTGCACACGCCCCATATCCTGACCGAGGCGCTGTCCTGGCACCAGCGCTACCTGGATACCGGATCGATGAAAACCGCCTGATTCCGGACCCTGACCCCGTTTCCATGCCCCGCCAGCCCTCGCTGCGCGGGGCTTTTTGCATCTGTCTCCGACGCAATAGCGGCAGCGGGCGCTGCGGCGCACAATAGCGGCGATCCATGGCATATGCTATGGAAAATACCGCAGCAGCCTTTGATAAAGCTGAACATACAGCTATCAAAAGCGAAGCACCTTAGCCACCCGTCCTACCCATAACAGCATCGGAGACCAAATATGGACACCCTGGAACAGCGCACCATCTCCAAGATCAGCTGGCGGCTCTTGCCGCTGCTCATGGTCTGCTACTTCATCGCCTACCTCGACCGCGTCAATATCGGCTTTGCCGGGGCCAGCATGTCCAAGGACCTGGGGTTCTCGGCAGCGGTCTTTGGCAGCGCGGCCGGTATCTTCTTTCTGTCGTACTTTCTCTGTGAAGTGCCCAGCAACCTGGCACTGGAAAAGTTTGGCGCGCGCAAATGGATTGCCCGCATCATGTTCAGCTGGGGCGTGCTCTCGGCTGGCCAGGCCTGGGTCGGCGGCGCCACCAGCTTCAACATCGTGCGCTTTTTGCTGGGGATTGCCGAGGCGGGCTTTTTCCCCGGCGTGATCTTCTATATCACCCTGTGGTTCCCGGCCGCCTACCGGGCGCGCATCGTTGGCTGGTTCATGTTCGCCATTCCGATCTCCACGGTGATCGGCGCGCCCATCTCCGGCTTTATCCTTGATATGGACGGCATGGGCGGCATGCACGGCTGGCAGTGGCTGTTCATCCTGGAAGCGCTGCCCGCGATCTTCCTGACCTTTGTCGTGCTGTTCTACCTGCCCGATGGCCCGCAGGATGCCAAGTGGCTGAGCGACGAAGAACGCGCCTGGCTGGCCCAGACCCTGACGGCCGAGCGCCAGAACCGTGAATCCATCCACAAGATCTCCTGGAAGCAGACCCTGCTCAACCCCAAGGTGATCGCGCTGGGCTTTGTCTACATGGGCATCACCGTGCCGCTCTACGGCCTGGGCTTTTTCCTGCCGCAGATCATCAAGGGCTTTGGTGGCCTGTCCAATGTGCAGGTCGGCTTTATCAACGCCTTCCCCTACCTGGTCGGCGCCATCGCGATGATCTTCTGGACGCGCGGCTCCGACCGCATGAAGGAGCGCAAATGGTTTGTGCTGATTCCGCTGGCCTGCATCGTGGCCGGCCTGCTGATCGCCGCCAACACCGCCGCACCGGTGCCCAAGATGGCAGCGGTGACCCTGGCTGCCTTTGGCATCTTCAGCGCGTTGCCCACCTTCTGGACCCTGCCCACCGCCTTTTTGAGCGGAACCGCCGCCGCGGCGGGCATCGCCTGGATCAACTCCATCGGCAACCTGGGTGGCTACATCGGCCCCACGATCTTTGGCACGCTCAAGGACAAGATGGGCAACGATGTCTACGCCGTGATGTTCCTGGCATCGCTGGCGGTCGTCGCGTTTGCACTGGTGTTCTTCATGCGCCATGACACCCGCGCCGAAGGCTTTGATGTGAAGGCCCAGGCCCACTGAAGAATGGCCGCGCCGCACCCCAAAAAACAATGCGCCCTCGGGCGCATTGTTGTTGCTGCGGTGGATTCTTAAATCTGGAAATCCACGGTGGCGGCCTGCCCGGCCGATGGCCGCAGGCGCGTGCTGTCCTCCTCGGCCCCGCCTCCGCCCTTGCCATGCAGCGCAATGTCTGCGCTGTTCAGCGCGCGGGCGCAGCTGGCGGCAAACAGCAGGATGGCCGACGAGAAATAGATCCACATCAGCAACACCACCAGCGAGCCGGCCGCGCCATAGGCCGAGACCACGGCAGCGGTGGACAGATACCAGGCCAGCACCTGCTTGCCGATGGTGAAGAGAAAGGCGCCAATGGCCGCACCGGCAATCAGAAAACGCAGCCGGGGCTTGGTGCCGGTGCCGATGCGCATCATGCCGACAAACAGGGTGACGGTGATCAGGAAGGACACCGTCTCGTTGATGACACCCAGCAGCATGCCAGGGGCTTCGACATGCAGCACGGCACCCGCCCAGCGCGTGGTCATGCTCAGCATCGTGGTGATGACCAGCGATATCAGCATCAAAAAGCCCAGCACCAGGATATAGCCCAGGCCCCGCACGCGCTGCACCAGCGAGTACCACCAGGGCGTGCCGCTCTTGTCGACCTTCTCGCCATGGTTCCACAGGCGCTCGAGCGAGGTCTGCAGTTCCACAAACACCCCGGTCGCGCCCGACAGCAGCATCACAAAACCAATCGCCGAGGCGATCAGGCCCTGCGACTTGGTCTGCGCGCTCGACAGCGCACCGCGCACCACATCGGCCACTTGCGAGCCCATGATGTCTTCGACCTGGTGGATCAGGTTGCTCTCGATATAGGAACGATCGAGCCACCAGCCCAGCACCCCCACCAAGAGCAGCAGCAGCGGCGCCAGGCTCAGCATGCCGTAGAACGACATGGCCGCGCTCATGCGCAGACCATCGGCCGCCAGCCATTGCTCGGCCGCATGGTAGAAGGGGCGGAAAGGATTGAGCTTGCGTTGCACCCGCTGGGCGAGCGTCGAGTCTTGTGTCACCATCGCCCAATTCTGGCATTGATGGGCGGCCCGCCGGTGTCAGCCATCGGCCATAGCTGGCACCAGGTGCCAATTCCTGACATTCTGCGATCCGCCCAGGCACCCTCAGCGCAGATGGTGCACCGGCTGCAGGCCATAGACCGGGGTCGCCAGCCCTTCCTGCCGCGCCTTGAGCTGCAGCGCCAGGTACAGCGAATAGTGGCGCGACTGGTGCAGGTTGCCGCCGTGGAACCACAGCTGCGGCTGCTGGGTGGGCTTCCACATATTGCGCTGCTCGCCCTCCCAGGGGCCCGGGTCCTTGGTCGTGTCCGAGCCCAGGCCCCAGACCTTGCCCACCTTGTCGGCCACCTCCTGGCTGATGAGCTCGGCCACCCAGCCATTCATCGAGCCATAGCCCGTGGCATAGACCACCAGGTCGGCGGGCAGCTCGGTGCCATCGCTCAGCACCACGGCATTCTCGGTCAGGTGGCTGATGCCCTTGTTCTCGCCCGCCTGCAACTTGATGCTGCCGTCGATCACCAGGTCGCAGGCGCCCACATCGATGTAGTAGCCCGAGGCGCGGCGCAGGTACTTCATAAAGAGGCCCGAATCGTCATCGCCAAAGTCCAGCATGAAGCCTGCCGCTTCGAGCTGGCGGTAGAACTCGGCATCGCGCTCGCGGATGCGGTCATACAGCGGCACCTGGAAGTCGGCCATGATGCGGTAGGGCAGCGAGGCAAAGACCAGGTCTGCCTTCTTCGTGGTCATGCCGCTGGCCACCGCGCGCTCCGAGTACAGATCGCCCAGGCCAATATCCATCAGTGAATCGGAGCGCACAATATGCGTGGACGAGCGCTGCACCATGGTCACATCGGCACCATGCTCCCAGAGCGCGGCGCAGATGTCGTGGGCCGAGTTGTTGGCGCCGATCACCACCACCTTCTTGCCGGCATAGGCCTCGGGCCCGGAATGCTGCGACGAGTGCTGCTGCTCGCCCCGAAAGCGCTCCTGGCCTTCGATGCGGGGGATGTTGGCCTTGCCCGACATGCCGGTGGCAAACACCAGCTGTTGGGGGCGCAGCACCATCTGGCGGCCCTCGCGCTCCACCGTCACTTCCCACTCCTGGGCGGCGTCGTCATAGCGCGCGCCCAAGCACTGGGTCGATGACCAGTAGTTCACCTCCATCACCCGGGTGTACATCTCCAGCCAGTCGCCAATCTTGTCCTTGGGCGCAAACACCGGCCAGTGCTCGGGAAAGGGGATGTAGGGCAGGTGGTCGTACCAGACCGGGTCGTGCAGGCACAGCGATTTGTAGCGGTTGCGCCATTGGTCTCCCGGGCGCGGCTGCCGGTCGATGACGATGTGCGACACGCCCAGCTGGCGCAGCCGCGCGCCCAGCGCAATACCGCCCTGGCCGCCGCCAATCACCAGCACATAGGGCTGGCGGCTCTCGCCCAGGGTCTCGGCCTCTTCCTGCTGCCGGTCCAGCCAGGTCTTGCGGCCCCGGCGTATGCCGTGCTCGGCCCCCATCGGCCGGCGCAGGCCTTGCGCCTCTTCAAAGCCCTTGAGCTCCTGGATCGTGGTCAGCAAGGTCCAGATACGCCCATCGCGAACACGCAGGTGGCCCAGGCCCCGCGCGTGGCGCGCATCCACCACCAGCCAGGCGCTCAGCACGCCATCGGCCTCGGTCACTTCCTCCTTCGGATCGAGCTGCAGCACCAGGGGCGCGGCAGCATCGAGCTGCGCGGCCAGCATGTCGGCCACCTGCGCCGGGCCCTCGCAGGTCTTGAGGTTCCAGGTCAGCAGTACCAGGTCGCGCCAGAAGCAGTCCTGGGCAAACAGCTGGCTGGCCGCCGCAAAATCGCGGGCGGCCAGCGCCTGGTTGAGCTGGTCCAGCAGGGCCTGGGCGCGGGCGGTGGGGGTGCCGGCCTCAGCGGGCCTGGCATTCGGGGCAGCGGTGGTAGCGGTTGTCATGGCTTGTCTCCTTTTTTTGGGGATAGCGCAGCGGCTGAGCGGCCGCAGCTGGGCTGTTTTTGCAAGCCCCATGCCAAGCGCCCATGCTGCACTGCAACCTCCTTCCACCAGGGGCGCGCGTTGCGGGTTTGCCAGCAGCGGGCTGGCAGCGGCACTGCCGCAGCCGATGCAACACCTGTTGCATGCGCCCTTTTGCACTGCAGCATCTGTTGCGGGTTAGCCTGATTGGCAGCGCCGGGGCGCGGGCACAGAATCAGCCCGGTGATTGCAGGAGACCCGCCATGCCCATCCACAGCTATACCGCCCATGTCCAGGAGCTCGAAGCCTTTGGCATGGGCTACCCGCTGCAGGGGGAAGCACGCGACCGGGCCGTGCTGGGCAGCTGGCGCCGCTGCATCGACCAGCACCGGCTGGACCCGAGCCGCACCAGCGAAGCCCATATCGTGCCCGCCGGCCAGCTGCGCGCCCACCGAGAAGAGTCCGAGCCGCTGATCCGCATTGCCCGCAGCGGGCTCGAGCGCCTCTACCAGCAGCTCAAGGGCCTGGACTATGTGCTGCTGCTGGCCGACCGCCATGGCGTGGCGGTGGATTTTCTGGGCCATGACAGCCACGCCAGCGACCTGCGCAGCGCCGGCCTCTACCTGGGCGCGCAGTGGCGCGAGGATGTCGCCGGCACCTCGGCCGTCGGCACCTGCCTGGCCACCGGCGAGGCGCTGACGGTGCACCAGAGTGACCATTTCGACTTCACCCACACGCGCCTCTCGTGCACCGCCGCACCCATCTACGACCTGCAGGGCCAGCTGGCGGCCGTGCTGGATCTGTCCCTGCTGCGCTCGCCCGCCGCCCGCGCCAGCCAGCAGATGGCGCTGCACCTGGTCACCGCCGCTGTGCGCCGGGTGGAGCTGGCCAACCTGATGGCCCAGTCGGGCAGCGACTGGGTGCTGCGCCTGGCGCAGTCGCCGGATTTTCTGGATGTCG
>NZ_KE148595.1:0-224 GCF_000410635.1 Comamonas sp. B-9 | reverse complement strand
TGCCCCATGCCGCCAGCCGCATGCTGGCCTCCATCGCCGGGCTGAACTGGCGCCAGCACCCGCTGCTGACAGGCCAGCCCCTGGGCCGTTTTTTTGACACCGACCTGCAGGCGCTGCCGCAGCTGATGCGCAACCGCCCCGCGCAAGAGCGCATCCTGCGCGCACGCGACGGCAGCATCTGGTTTGCCCATGCGCTGCCGCCCCAGCCGCGCAGCAGCGCGCAG
>NZ_KE148594.1:967-1300 GCF_000410635.1 Comamonas sp. B-9 | reverse complement strand
GGTGGCCCCCGCAGCCGCAGCGCCAGCGGCCGCTGCCGACAAAGCCAAGGCCAAGGCCCCGGCCCCTGGCGGCGGTGCCGGCAAGGTCTGGGCCAATACCAGCTCCAAGATCTACCACTGCCAAGGTGACCGCTACTACGGCACCACCAAGCAAGGCGAGTACATGACGGTGGCCGATGCGAAAGCCAAGGGCATTCAACCGGCCAAGGGCAGCAAGGCCTGCAACAGCTGATCGGCGCCGTCCCGCACCACCCCGACCCTGCGCAAACCCGCAGGGTTTTTTACGCTGCCCGGCGCTGCGCGAGCCACTGCCACCAGCGCTTGCCATAACCG
>NZ_KE148594.1:430-930 GCF_000410635.1 Comamonas sp. B-9 | reverse complement strand
ATCACCGCGCCCAAGGTGGCACGCCAGTAATCGGTGTTGCGCGCCACGGCATCATGCAGCCAGGTAAAGCTGAAGGCGCCCAGAATCGGGCCGACCAAGGTCTGCACACCACCCAGCAGCACCATGACCAGGCCATCGACCGACTTGGCCACCGACATGGTCTCGGGCGAAATACTGCCCTTGGAGAACGCAAACAAGGCGCCCGCCAGCCCGGCCACCGAGGCGGCCAGCACAAAGCCCATCCACTGCACCCGTGCCACCGCAATGCCGATGGCCTCGGCGCGCAGCGGTGCGTCGCGGCTGGCACGCAGCGCATAGCCCAGCGGCGCATACAGCACCCGCCACAGCGCCAGCACGCCGGCGGTGGCCAGCAGCAGGGTCAGCAGGTAGAACCAGCGCTTGTCCTCCAGCCAGGCCGCAGGCCAGACACCGGTGAGGCCATTGCTGCCGCCGGTGACCGAATCCCACTGGAAGGTGGTGGCCCAGATGATCTGCGCAAA
>NZ_KE148594.1:0-302 GCF_000410635.1 Comamonas sp. B-9 | reverse complement strand
GGCAGGCCGGCCGCGTTCAGCAGCAGCGCCGCGCCGTAAGCCCCCAGGCCAAAGAAGGCCGCATGGCCAAAGGAATGCAGGCCCGCCGGTCCCATCAAGAAATGCAGGCTGGTGGCAAACAGCGCGGCAATGACCAGGTCCACCATCAGCACCAGGGTGTAGGACTGTGCATCCACCGTCCAGGGCAGCGCCAGCAAGGCCAGCAGCACAGCAGCTCCCACGGCCTTCAACGCAGGCGGGGGCGCGCGCAGCGGCTGCTCGCGCAGGCCATGGCTGCGGCTCGCGGCCTGCGGCTTGCCCAG
>NZ_KE148593.1:23335-51566 GCF_000410635.1 Comamonas sp. B-9 | reverse complement strand
CGTGGCGCCATGGGTGCTGGGCCAGCGAGGCGCTGATCTGTGGCTGCTGCCGGTGGCCGCCGCGCAGGCCAGTGCCAGCATTTTTGTGCTCGATGCGGATCTGCACTGGCCTGAAGCGGCGCTGGCCTCGGCCCAGCGGCTGCCGGCCGCAGCGTCGTTGCTGGTGGCCCAGGCCGGGCTGGTGTCGGCCTTGCTCGCGGGCAGCCTGCTGACGGTGTTTGAGAGCACCTTGAACTTTGCCAACGAGCGCCAGCAGTTTGGCCGCCCGATTGGCAAGTTCCAGGCGATCCAGCATGAGCTGGCGGTGATGGCCGAGCATGTGAGCGCGGCACGCATGGCCGCGCAGATCGCCTGCGAGGCCGATGGCGTGGCCGCAGACCCGCTCAAGGTGGCCGTGGGCAAGGCGCGCACCAGCGAGGCTGCGGTGGAGGTGGCATCGCTCGCGCATTCGATCCACGGCGCGATCGGCTTTACCACCGAGTTTGACCTGCAGCTCTACACCCGCCGCCTGCACCTGTGGCGCCAGACCGCTGGCAGCGAAAGCTATTGGCAGCTACAGGCTGGCCAAGCATTGTTGGCGGCCGATGGCATAGCGCTCGATGTGATCCGCCAGATCACCGACAGCCGCACGCCCGTAGCCTGATTTGGCACCTGATTGACCGCAGCCCGCGCCGTTTTTCGGCTATGGTGGCGGTTGTTTTCAGAAGAACAAGGAGCCAAATCTTATGTCGGTCTACACCGAAGATGTGCAAAGCGAAGTGCGTGGCCAGCTGGGCTTGATCACGCTCAACCGGCCCAAGGCGCTCAATGCCCTGTCGCTGGCGATGGTGCGCGAGCTGCGCGATGTGCTGCTGCGCTGGCAGCAGGACGACAAGGTGCTGGCCGTCGCGATCCGGGGCAGCAACAAGGAGGGCGCCTTTGGCGCTTTCTGCGCTGGCGGCGATATCCGCTTCTTGCATGCGGCGGGCATGGCGGGCAATCCCGAACTGGAGGATTTCTTCAGCGAGGAATATGCGCTCAACCACCTGATCCACCATTTTGGCAAGCCCTATATCGCCTTCATGGATGGCATCGTGATGGGCGGCGGCATGGGCATCAGCCAGGGAGCAAGCCTGCGCATCGTCACCGAGCGCACCAAGATGGCCATGCCCGAGACCGCCATCGGCCTGTTCCCCGATGTGGGCGGCGGCTACTTCCTCTCGCGCTGCCCCGGCCATGTGGGCGAGTACCTGGGCCTGACGGGCCAGATGATCGGCGCGGCCGATGCATTGGCCTACCAGCTGGCCGATGGCTACCTGGACAGCGCGCAGCAGCAGGCGCTGTGGGACGGCCTGGCAACTGGCAACTTTACCAACGGCGATGCCGTGCAAGCCTTTGCCAAAGCCGCTTTGGCGTCCGCACCAGAACGTGCTAACAACCCCGATGCCGAGATCGCGCAGTACTTTGGCCTGGCTGATGTGCCGGCCATCATCGCTGCGCTGGAGGCCGGCAGCAGCGACTTTGCCCGCACAACCGCCGAGACCCTGCGCAAGCGCTCGCCGCTGATGCTGTTTGTCGTGCTCGAGCAGATCCGCCGCGCACGCGGCATGGGCCTGGCCGAAGACCTGCGCATGGAGCGCGACCTGGTGCGCCACTGCTTCTATTTGCGCCCAGACCGCAAAAGCGAAACGCTCGAAGGCATCCGCGCGCTGGCGGTCGATAAGGACCACCATCCCCGCTGGAGCCCCGCCCGAATTGAAGCGGTGGACCTGCAGGAAGTGGCGCAGATGTTTGCCAGCCCTTGGCCGGTAGAGGCGCACCCGCTGCTGACGCTGAACTAAGCCATCACAGCCTCCGAGCCAGACAAGGGCCTGCGTGAATACGTAGGCCCTTGCCGCCTGTCAAAGGGCCTGGCGAATCGGTGTGCTATACCTTGGCATGTGATCCTCAGGTATCCATGAAAGGCAAGACCATGACGCATGCAGACTCCCAGGCCTCCTCGATCCGCGTGGAGGCCAATATCGGCGAAGGCTTTTGGCGCAAGGGCCCGCAAGACAGCCTGCCACCACCGGACATGATGGGCGCCTATATGCGCAACCGGCCGGTGCTGGGCGCGCCGGTCGCGGGGCGCAAGGCCTGGATCATCGGCAGCGGCATTGCCGGCCTGGCAGCCGCCTTTTACATGATCCGCGACGGCGGCATGGCGGGCGAAGACATCACCATCTTGGATACGCTGGATGTGGCCGGCGGCTCGCTCGATGGCGCGGGCAATGCCGAGCAAGGCTATATCGTGCGCGGCGGCCGCGAGATGAACTGGAACTACGACAACTTCTGGGACCTGTTCCAGGATGTGCCGGCGCTCGAGCTGCCCGAGGGCTACAGCGTGCTCGACGAATACCGCTTCGTCAACGACAACGACCCCAACTGGTCCAAGGCCCGGCTGATGCACCAGCAGGGCAAGATCCGCGATTTCTCGACGCTGGGTCTGACCAAGGCGCACCAGTGGGAAATCGTCAAGCTGCTGCTCAAGCGCAAGGAGGAGCTCGACGACATCAGCATCGAGTCCTATTTCAGCGCCAGTTTTCTGGAGACCAATTTCTGGTACCTGTGGCGCTCGATGTTCGCGTTCGAGAACTGGCAAAGCCTGCTGGAGATGAAGCTCTACATGCACCGCTTCCTGGACGCCATCGATGGCCTGACCGACATGTCGGCGCTGGTGTTTCCCAAGTACAACCAGTACGACAGCTTTGTCGTGCCGCTAACGCGCATGCTCAAGGACAAGGGCGTGAAGGTGCAGTTCAACACCCGTGCCTATGACCTTGACATGCGCGAGGAAGCAGGCAGCCGCACGGTGACCGCGATCCGCTGCAAATCAGCAGGCCAGGAGGTTCAGATTGACGTCGGCCCCCATGATGTGGTGTTTGCGCTGACTGGCTCGATGACCGAGGGCACCGCCTATGGCGACCTGGACACTGCACCGGTATTGGCGCGCGGCAATGAGGAGCCGGGCGAGGACAGCGACTGGACCTTGTGGAAGCGCCTGGCGGCCAAGTCGCCGGTGTTTGGCCGGCCCGAGAAGTTCTATGGTGATGTGAAGGGCTCGATGTGGGAGTCGGCCACCTTGACCTGCAAAGCCTCGCCGCTGATCGACAAGCTCAAGGAGCTGTCGGTCAACGATCCGTACTCGGGCAAGACGGTGACCGGCGGCATCATCACCTTCACCGATTCGAACTGGGTGATGAGCTTTACCTGCAACCGCCAGCCGCACTTCCCCGACCAGCCCAGCGATGTGCTGGTGCTCTGGGTGTATGCGCTGCTGATGGACAAAAAGGGCAACCATGTGGCCAAGACCATGCCCGAATGCACGGGCCGCGAGATTCTGGCCGAGCTGTGCTACCACCTGGGCATTGCCGACCAGATCGATGCCGTGGCGGCCAATACCAAGGTGCGCCTGGCCTTGATGCCTTACATCACCGCGCAGTTCATGCCCCGCGCTGCTGGCGACCGGCCCCATGTGGTGCCCGAGGGCTGCACCAACCTGGCCTTGGTCGGCCAGTTTGTCGAGACCAGCAATGACATCATCTTCACGATGGAAAGCTCGGTGCGCACCGCGCGCATCGGTGTCTACACCTTGCTGGGCCTGCCCAAGCAGGTGCCTGACATCAGTCCCACGCAGTACGACATCCGCAACATCATCAAGGGTGCGCGGGCGCTGAATGGCAACCAGCCCTTTGTCGGCGAGCGTTTGCTGCACCGGGTGCTGGGCAAGACCTATTTCGCTCACATCCTGCCGCCGCTGCCCGAGAACGAGGAGACCTTGCGCGAGCGCGCAGAATCGGAGCTGGCGCAACTGCTGGGCAAGGGCGGCCAGGCCTTGAGCAAGGTCTCCGCCTGGCTGGAGCGCTACAGCAGCAATCTGCGCGACAAGTCCAAATAAGCAGCGCGCGGGACAGATCGCCCCAATGCAAAGAGGTGGCCGCAAGGCCACCTCTTGTTGTTTGCGCTAAAAGCTACTGGCGCTGGCCAATCAGGGCTTGGCCAGCTTCCATACACCGCCGCCCATGCCATCGCCACGCTTGTCGCCCGCCTGGCTGTCTTTGGCAAAGTAGTACAGCGGCCAGCCCTTGTAGGCCCATTGCTGGGTGTTGTCGGTGCGGGTGATGATGCTGAAGTCACCAATCGGCTTGGCACCGGCGGCCACGCCCAGCGGCGGCCAGTTGGTGGCGCACTGCTGGTAGCAGGTGGATGCACCGCTGCCGGCAGTGTCCTTGGTGAAGGTGTAGAGCGTGCGGCCATCGGGGCCGACGAGCACGCCATCTGCGGATCGCACTGGCGTGCTCGTGTCCGCCGCTTTGTGGTGCATGGAGCCACAGGCGGTCAAAAGAACGGCGGACAGCGGAATGGCCAGTACAGCAAGCTTGGAGAACATAGACGGCACCCAGGTTGGTTGATGGTGTCCTCAATATAGGTGGGGGCGCTGGCCTGCCATGTCGGACAGATGCCCATCCTGGCCGCGCGCCGCGCCCAGCCGCCGGTCCGCTGTGTCGGGCCTTATCGCATGCGCTTGCTGGCAGCCAGGCTTTGGGCGGCAGCCAGCAGCACACTCCCCAGCACGACAAAACCCAGCGCAATTGCTGCCGCATAGACCGCTACACCGCCAAAGCCACCGACATGGGCCGGGTTCAGAAAAGGGTAGGGGTACCAGCCCGTCATTTGGCCGCGCAGCAAGGTGTAGAGGAGGTAGAGCGCCGGCAGGACCAGCGCCTTGCCCAGGGCCTTGCGTGCCAGCGGCGTGGCCGGCGGGGCGAGCAGCCAGTCGAGCACCACGGCGACTGGCATCAGGTAGTGCAGTACCGCGTTGATCCAGGCCTGCATCAGGCCCACATCCAGATTGCGCAGCAGCAAGGCAAACACCAGGCCGACAATGGCCATATTGAGCGCGGAGAAAAAACGCAACAGGCTGAGCCAGGGGCGCTCGCCATGCGCCGGTGTGCATGCACTGATCACCAGCACCAGCGCGGCCAACAGGTTGGACAGCACCGTGAAATAGCTGAAGAAGTTGGCAAAATGCAGGCCGTGCGCGGCATGCAGGGACAGCTGTTGGCCGATGGCCGCAAGGACCAGGGTGGCCAGGCCAAAGCGCGCAAGCCGCAGCAGTGTGTGCATGGCGGGGTCTCCCGTCAGAATGGAGCCGCTATCTTAGAGCCAGGGCATGACTTTTCTCAGGCGCTGACGCCCAGGTGCAACCACCGTTGAAGCATCTGGTCTATCAGCGGTTATGCACCTTCATCGCGCGCTCGACCTCGCGCTTGCCTTCGCGGTCCTTGATCACATCGCGCTTGTCGTGCTCGGCCTTGCCCTTGGCCAGCGCGATATCGCATTTGGCCAGGCCGTTTTTCCAGTGCAGGTTGATGGGGACGAGGGTGTAGCCCTTTTGCTCGACCTTGCCGATCAGGCGCTTGATCTCGTCCTTCTTCATCAAGAGCTTCTTGATGCGCGCGGCATCGGGGCTGACATGGGTGGAGGCGGTCTTGAGCGGGTTGATCTGGCAGCCCATCAGAAAGAGCTCGCCATTCTTGACCAGCACATAGCCATCGGTGAGCTGGGCCTTGCCCTCGCGCAGCGCCTTGACTTCCCAGCCGTGCAGCACCATGCCCGCTTCGAAGCGTTCCTCAAAGAAATAGTTGAATGCAGCCTTCTTGTTATCGGCTATGCGGCTGTTGGTGTTGTTCGTCTTCGACATAATTGCAATATTAGGGGCAAAACGGCTTTCCCAAGTCCATAGGGCTGCTGGGGGCTGCGCTTTTTGTTCTGGTCTATGATTTTATGAATGTTTCGGGCCGCAGCCGGTTTGCTGCTGCGGCCCTCTCTCCTGTCTGCATGAAAACTGTCAACAAGTCCGTCCTGATCTGGTACAGCCCCCAGGAGATGTTCGATCTCGTGGCCGATGTGCCGCGCTATCCCGATTTTCTGCCCTGGTGTGACCATGCGCGCGTGCTCGAGCAGCACGCCGATGGCGTGACCGCCGAGGTCGGCATTGCGCTGGCGGGCATCAAAAAATCCTTTGTCACCCGCAACATCTATGAACCGGGCAAGCGGCTGCAGATGGCCCTGGTCAAGGGGCCGTTCTCGCAGCTGCAAGGCGACTGGCGCTTTGAGCCGGTGGGCGATGGCAGCCAGCGCGCCTGCAAGGTGTCGCTGAGCCTGAGCTATGGCTTTGACAGCATGGCGCTCGCCGCCGTGGTCGGACCCATTTTTGACAAGATCGCCGCCACGATGATGGATGCTTTCATCCAGCGGGCCGAGAAGATCTATGGCTGATACCGCAGTTGGCGCCGCGCTGATGCAGATCGAGGTGGTCTGGGCCCAGAACGGCCAGCCCCAGACGGTGCAACTGCAGCTGGCCGCCGGTGCCAGCCTGGCCCAGGCCCTGGCAGCGGCTGGTGAGCAAAGCGGCCAGGTATTTGCCGATGCGCAGGATGCCGGCATCTGGGGCCGGGTGCGGCCCCGCAGCCAGATGCTGGCCGATGGGGATCGGGTGGAGCTGTACGAAGCCCTCAAGGTCGACCCCAAGAAAGCGCGCCGTGAGCGCTTTGCCAAGCAGGGCGCCCGCGGCACCGGCCTGTTTGCCCGGCGCAGGCCGCAGTCCAAGTCCGGCTACGGCGCCTAACTGCAACCATCGCACCATGAAAAAAGCCAAGCAGATGCTTGGCTTTTTGTCGAGTAGGGGGCTGATCAGCAGTTGTTGAAGATCACCTCATCGGTGCGCTTGATCTCGGCATCGCGCTGCTCGGCGCTTTGGAACACCATCTCGCCCTTTTCATTGGGTGCGCGCACGGCCTTGCCGGTGTCATACATCGCCTTGGCCTGCTGGGCGCGTTTGCAGTTGTCGGCCTTGGCTGCTGCTTGCTTGGCTTTTTCAGCGGCATCGGCATCGGCCTTGGCTTTGGCATCAGCTGCCTTCTTGGCTTCGAGCTCCTTGTCCTTGCCGGTAGCGGCCTTGGCAGCGGCTGCGCCGCCAGCCGGGGCGGCCCCAGCAGCGGGGGCGGGGGCTGCTGCGCCATCGCCAGACTCGCCTTCCTGAGGCGCAGGGGCGACCTCGCGCAGCGCTGGGCCCGTGCCCGAGGACTGCACGCCCTTGAGCGAGCCATAGCCCTTGGGGCGCTTGACGATGTTTTTCTCTGGCACGTCCAGCCCGGGTGGTCGGTCGCTGAAGACCTTGCGGCCATCTTTGTCGATCCACTGCCATTGGGCCATGGCGGGCGCGCCAATGCCAATGGCTACCGTGAGCAGGAGCAGCTTAATGAGTTTCATAGAAGGCGAGTGTAGCTTGCCGATTGTCAACGTCAGACAAAGTTGTTGGTTAGAGATAACAACCTGGAGTTGTGGGGCTGTCATACGGCGGCCCTGCAAGCTGCTTACAAAAGACGGTAGAATCTTTCTTTTGGAGCCTTCACAATGCGCCTGATCGGAAAAGCGCTCACCTTCGACGATGTGTTGCTGGTGCCCGCATACTCCCAAGTCCTGCCCAAGGACGTCTCTCTCGCCACCCAATTCTCCCGCAATATCCGCCTGAACCTGCCCCTGGTGTCTGCCGCCATGGACACGGTCACGGAAGCCAGACTGGCGATTGCCATCGCCCAAGAGGGCGGTATTGGTGTGATCCACAAGAACATGACCGCCGAGCAGCAAGCTGCCGAGGTCTCCAAGGTCAAGCGCCATGAATCGGGCGTCGTGCACGACCCGGTAGTGATCACGCCTGAGCACACGGTGCTGCAGATCATGCAGCTGTCCGAGGAGCGGGGCATCTCCGGCTTCCCGGTCTGCGACGGCGGCAAGGTGGTTGGCATTGTGACCAGCCGCGATCTGCGCTTTGAGACCCGCTACGACGTCAAGGCGCGCGACATCATGACGCCGCGCGACAAGCTGGTGACCGTCAATGAAAAGGACGACACCACGCCCGCTGCTGCCAAGGCTTTGCTCAACAAGCACAAGCTCGAGCGCATTCTGGTGGTGAACGATGCCTTTGAACTCAAGGGCCTGATCACCGTCAAGGACATCACCAAGCAAACCACCTTCCCCAATGCCGCACGCGACCGCGCCGGCCGTCTGCGCGTGGCAGCGGCCGTGGGCGTGGGCGCTGGTACCGAAGAGCGTGTGGACCTGCTGGTCAAGGCTGGTGTGGACGCCCTCGTGGTGGACACCGCCCACGGCCACAGCCGTGGCGTGATCGAGCGCGTGCGCTGGGTCAAGCAGAACTACCCCCAGGTCGATGTGATCGGCGGCAACATCGCCACCGGCGCAGCGGCGCTGGCGCTGGTCGAGGCCGGCGCTGATGCGGTCAAGGTCGGTATCGGCCCCGGCTCCATCTGCACCACCCGTATCGTGGCCGGTGTGGGCGTGCCCCAGATCATGGCCGTCGACAGCGTGGCCCAGGCGCTGCAAGGCACCGGCGTGCCCTTGATCGCTGACGGCGGTATCCGCTTCTCGGGCGATATCTCCAAGGCCCTGGCCGCTGGCGCATCGACCATCATGATGGGCGGCATGTTTGCCGGTACCGAAGAAGCACCCGGTGAAGTGATCCTCTACCAAGGCCGCTCGTACAAGAGCTACCGTGGCATGGGCTCGATCGGCGCGATGCAGCAAGGCTCGGCCGACCGCTACTTCCAGGAATCGAGCACCGGCAACCCCAATGCCGACAAGCTGGTGCCCGAAGGCATCGAAGGCCGCGTGCCCTACAAGGGCTCGATGGTTGCCATCGTCTACCAAATGGCCGGCGGCGTGCGTGCATCGATGGGCTACTGCGGTTGCGCATCGATTGCCGAGATGAACGAGAAGGCCGAGTTTGTGGAAATCACCGCAGCCGGTATCCGTGAGTCGCACGTGCACGATGTGCAGATCACCAAGGAAGCGCCGAACTACCGCGCTGACTGATGGTCCTGAGAATGGCTGCCGCTGGCAGCCATTTTTTTGGAACCCCTTTGAAGGAATGCCGATGAAGCTTGCCGAAGCCCTGTTGCTCAGAGCCGACCACAAGAAAAAGCTGCTCTCGCTGCGTGAGCGCATTGCCCGCAATGCCATCGTGCAAGAGGGCGAGGAGCCCAAGGAGCGGGTTGAAGACCTGCTCGCTGAGGCCACCTCGACCTTGCTGGCGCAGCAGCAGCTGGTGCGCGCCATCAACACCGCCAACGAGACGGCCCGCTTGGCCGATGGCCGTCTGCTGGCCGATATCCTGGCCGAGCGCGATACCCTCGTCGCCCAGCATTCGCTGCTGGTCGCCACCATCGCCGCCACGCACAAGGATGTGGATCGCTACAGCCAGCGCGAGATCAAATGGCTACCGCAGATCAACGTGGCCAGCTTGCAAAAGCAGGCCGATGACCTGTCGCGCCGCATCCGCGAGACCAATGTGGTGCTGCAATCGGCCAATTGGCAGGTCGATGTGGCGGCATAGGTTTTCAATGACCCAGCAGGAGATGACTGTCTAGTTTTTGGAGCGCCACGGGCGAGTGCAAAGACCCCGGCCGGGATCCAGGGGGTTGAAGATATTCTGGGTCCCATCTGGATGCGCGGAGGGCAGCGCAAACGTGCTCAATACACGGCTTACCCATCAGCCCGGAACCACGTACCCTGTACCTTTGACAGCGTATACCTCACTACCTTGCACTGACGCGGCGCTCCTCTCCCTCTTGTGACAACAGCCCATCAGGCGCTGTTGCACCACAAGCAGCCACAACCAAAACCCCTTCAATTCTGGTCTATTGGCATAAAACTGGTCTGAATGATAGAATCTGGTCTGAATTGATGTTCAGGCCAGATTTTTTTGTCACCCATTTCCATGCACAGCGTCGGTATCTACGAAGCCAAAACCCGTTTCTCTGCCCTGGTCGAGTTGGTCGAGCAGGGCGAGGAAGTGCGCATCACGCGCCACGGCAAAGAAGTGGTGCGCATGCTGCCGATGCGGCGCAAGCCGGTGATCACTGACGAGCAGATCGCCCGTGAGCTGGCGCAGATCGAGGCCTTGCAGGCCAGCATCGCGCCGCCACCCGAAGCAGATTCGGTCCCCCAGCTGCGCCGCAGCGGCAGGAGCGCTGCATGAGCGCCGCCTTCAGTGCCTTTGTGCTCGATGCCTCGGTCACCGCAGCCTGGCTGTTGCCCGAAGCGGCGAGTAGCCATACCCAGCGCCTCTATGCCCGCATTCGCCGCCATGAGGTGGACCCGCAAGCGCCCAACCTGTGGTTTTGGGAATGCAGCAACCTGGTGGCCACCGGGGCCAATAGCGGCCGAATCCCGCTGGGCAGTGTTGAAGGCCTCTGGGGCGTGCTCGATGCGATACGCCACCGGGTGGAGCTCCATGACCTGGCACCCGCCCAGCACAAGGCCGTGCTGGATGTGGCGCTTGCCACCGGCCTGCCGGTCTACGATGCCGCCTATCTGTGGCTGGCACAGTCGCTGCGCTTGCCGCTGGCCAGTTTTGATGCTGCGCAGGTGGCAGCCGCCCGCCAATGCGGAATCACCGTGCTGGCCGCCGACGATTTTTGACCCATCCACCCCTTTTTCTCCATCCAAACCCAACGATCCTGCTATGCAACACGACAAGATCCTCATCCTTGACTTTGGCTCCCAAGTCACCCAACTGATCGCCCGCCGCGTGCGCGAAGCCCATGTCTACTGCGAAGTGCATCCCTGCGATGTGAGCAGCGACTGGGTACGCGAGTTTGCCGCTGACGGCAAGCTCAAGGGCGTGATCCTGTCCGGCAGCCATGCCAGCGTCTACGAAGTGGACGACCGCGCGCCAGATGCCGTGTTCGAGCTGGGCATTCCCGTACTGGGCATCTGCTACGGCATGCAGACCATGGCCACCCAACTGGGCGGTAAGGTCGAAGGCTCCAACAGCCGCGAGTTTGGCTACGCCGAAGTGCGCGCCCATGGCCACACCGAACTGCTCAAGGGCATCGAAGACTTCGTCACCCCCGAAGGCCACGGCATGCTCAAGGTCTGGATGAGCCACGGCGACAAGGTCACCGCGCTGCCACCAGGCTTCAAGGTCATGGCCTCGACGCCATCCTGCCCGATCGCCGGCATGGCTGATGAAGCCCGCCGCTACTATGCGGTGCAGTTCCACCCCGAGGTGACGCACACCGTGCAGGGCCAGGCCTTGCTCAACCGCTTTGTGCTCGATATCTGCGCCACCCAGGCCGACTGGATCATGGGCGACTACATCGAAGAAGCCGTTGCCAAGATCCGCGAGCAAGTCGGTGACGAAGAGGTGATTTTGGGCCTATCCGGCGGTGTGGATTCGTCCGTCGCTGCCGCGCTGATCCACCGTGCCATTGGCGACCAGCTGACCTGCGTGTTTGTCGACCACGGCCTGCTGCGCCTCAACGAAGGCGACATGGTCATGGAGATGTTCGAAGGCAAGCTCCACGCCAAGGTTATCCGCGTGGATGCCTCCGACCTGTTCCTGGGCAAACTCGCTGGCGTGAGCGAGCCAGAAGCCAAGCGCAAGATCATCGGCGGCCTGTTTGTCGACGTCTTCAAGGCCGAGGCGGCCAAGCTCAAAGCAGGCGACGGCGGCCACAAGGGCGCCACCTTCCTGGCCCAGGGCACCATCTACCCCGACGTGATCGAGTCGGGCGGCGCCAAGAGCAAGAAGGCTGTCACCATCAAGAGCCACCACAACGTGGGCGGCCTGCCAGAGCAGCTGGGTCTCAAGCTGCTCGAGCCGCTGCGCGACCTGTTCAAGGACGAAGTGCGCGAGCTGGGCGTAGCCCTGGGCCTGCCGCGCGGCATGGTCTACCGCCACCCCTTCCCCGGCCCAGGCCTGGGTGTGCGTATCCTGGGTGAAGTGAAAAAGGAATACGCCGACCTGCTGCGCCGCGCCGACGCCATCTTCATCGAAGAACTGAACAACTGGGTGGACGACGCCACCGGCAAGACCTGGTACGACCTGACCAGCCAGGCCTTCACCGTCTTCCTGCCCGTCAAGAGCGTGGGCGTCATGGGCGACGGCCGCACCTACGACTACGTCGTGGCGCTGCGCGCGGTGCAGACCAGCGACTTCATGACCGCTGACTGGGCTGAGCTGCCTTATGGCCTGCTCAAGCGCGTGTCGAACCGGATCATCAATGAAGTGCGCGGGATTAACCGCGTTACTTATGATGTGTCTAGCAAGCCGCCTGCGACGATTGAGTGGGAATAAAGTTTGTAGCAAAAAAGTGAGTTAAGTTGAAGAAGTGAAAAAGAGATAAGTCAATGATTTATCTCTTTTTTAAAAAAAGAATGATCGTTATGGATCCTCTGCAAAACCGCTGAATTCAGACTGGCCAGTTAGCTCACAGCCGATTTGCCCGCTTATGCGCGGTTTTGCAGCCAAGTTTCTACCCGCATCTGCGGCTTTTTGCCCTTTTGGGCCATCTGCAGGCGCACTCAGGCCTGCATCCTCATCAACTGCCCTCGCACCAGCCACAGGTTGGCCAGCGCAAACATCGTTTGGAGCTTGTTGTCGTTCTTGGCGATGCCCCGGTAGCGCACCTTATTGAACCCAAACTGCTGCCCGGCGATGCGAAACGGGTGCTCCACCTTCGCTCGCATGCTGGCCTTGTTCTGCTCATATTTCTCTTTGAGCATCCCCAGCTGGGTTCCCAAGTCCAGCTGCTTGCGCAGGCCTTTGCGCATAGCAATGTGCCAGGTCACTTGGCTCTTTGCCGCCTCTGCGCGTTTGTCCACGCCTAGGTAGCCGCTGTCGCCCAGCGCATGTCTCTCTTGCCCGTGCAAGAGACTATGGGCATGCGATACATCGGCTTCGTTGCCTGGTGTTGAAACGACGGTGTGCACCAGGCCCGAGTTGCTATCGACACCGATATGGCACTTCATCCCAAAGTGCCACTGGTTGCCCTTCTTGCTCTGGTGCATCTCTGGGTCCCGCTCACCGCCTGCATTCTTGGTGGAGCTGGGAGCTGCAATCAGGGTGGCATCGACCACGGTGCCGTGTCTCAAGAGCAGGTTCTTGTCTGTCAGGATGGCGTTGACCAGCGCCAGGATCTGCAAGCCCAGCTGGTGAGCCTCCAAGAGGCGACGGAACCGCAAGATAGTGCTCTCATCGGGCATGGTGCTGATGCCCGGATCGAGCCTGGCAAAGCTGGCGAAGACGGGGGTGTCGTAGAGCGCTTCTTCCACTGCCGGGTCCGAGAGGTTGAACCACTGCAGCAGCAGGTGGATACGCAGCATGGACTCGACTGCAAAAGCGGGCCTGCCGGTAGCTTTGGGCGGGCTGTGTGACTCAATGAGTGTCACCAGCTCGTGCCAGGGAACGACCAAGTCCATCTCGTCCAAGAACTCACGCTTGCGCGTGCGTTTGGACTTCTTCTCGAATCCGGTAGCCAGGCTCATTTGCTTCATGTGCGGATCATCCCATGCGGTGGGGCGGGCGGGGACTTTTGCAGAGTTTCCTTAGCCGAGCGCCTAATAAGTTATCAACCTCAAGCAATCAGCCTGCAACGAATAGCAAGCTGGCTCAACTGCAGGCCAAAGCTCGTAGCCTGCTGGATCCGTCGAAGGTAGATACCTGGCTCTACCACTGGCAAGACAAGTTCATCGACCTCAAGCGCATTCAGGAGCAGATCAAGGCCTTGAATGGCACGGTGTCTGAAACCAACGATGCCTACCGGGGTGAAGAGCTGTACCACAAGCGTGTCGCAAAGCGCGCGGCGAATTTCCTGCGCGACGAGGTGCGGCCGCTCATGAAGGCCATGAATGACGCCGGCGTGGGCATCGAGGAGTTTGAGCGCTACTTGCATGCCCGGCATGCTGCCGAAGCCAATAAAGCGATGGCAAAGCGCAACCCGAGCCAGCAGGAACTGGTGGCCAAGCGTGCTACAGCGGACCAAACGGTGCCATATCGCTGGGCGGCCAGAGGTATCAATGCCGCCACGGGCGGCAGCGAATGGGAGCAGGGCGCGATCAGCCCCACGCCGGAGGCTATCCAGTACCTGGTCGAGCAGGCTTTTGGCGGCGTGCTGCGGGAAGCCAACAAGCTGGGCGCCACGGCCACGGCCGCAGCCACCGGCGAGGAGCTGGCACCGCACCAGTGGTTCCTGGCGGGCCGGGTCTACGGCAACACCACCGGCATGAACGGCCAGAGCGACACCTACTACGACAACACCAAGCGGATCAATGTGGCGTTGGCCGAAGCAAAGGCCCGGGTCGAGCGCGGTGAGAACGTGGATGCGGTCCTCAAAGAAGTGCCCCTGGCAAAGGCCGCGGGCGTAGAGAAGCTGGCGGACAAGCGTGTGGCAGAGCTGACGAAGCTTCGCCGCAAAGTGCAGGCCAGCGACTTGCCGGACAAGAAAGACCAGGTCAAGGCTATCAACAAGGAGATCGAAAGCACCATGCGCCTGCTGAATCAGGCGGTAGCCGAAGTGGTGAAGCAGCCAAGCTGACAGGCTAAAGGTCTAAGTCCTCTTTAACCCATGCCTTGACTTCAAGGCATGGGATTTTCGCACTCTGTGAATATTGAGAGCGGCCTGAATGTTGTCAATTGCTCAGGCTCGCAAAGCAACACGCAATTATTTATTGGCGCCGTTTTGGAATGGAATAATGCACTTAATGTAAATTAAAAGCCATTATTCCAGAGCTTTGGTCGGCGTAATTTTTGTCGTCCATGCGTCCGGGAGTGTAAAGGACGCCGTTCTTCGAAACTGCGATATTTCCAATAGATGAGGAGTCTCCCATGCGATGGCGCCACACTGTCTTATTTGTTGTTAGGTCAATTGCATACAAATAATAAGAAAGGCGAATAAAAATTATATTTTTAAATAATATTAAGTTTGAGCCGATGTAATCTGGGTAGTTAGATGAAAAAGCCACGTCATCACTTGGAAAATCCCACTTCCATGCGATTGATCCATCGCTTAAATTGCGAGCCTCAATCCCGTTGTCTCCCACGCTATACATCATAGAGCCGTTGCAAGCCAATGTTCTTGAAGTTTCATTCTTGCTTAGCATGTATTCGTGCTTGACTTTACCTTCCGTAGGGTTGACTACTTTCAAATACGGTGGGTTGGATACTACTACATTATTTGCATCACATACCGTTGTAGTGTCCGCTGTCGAGCTAGAACCTACATCTATCGAGGATTTCAAATGGCCGGAAATTTTATCAACAATCGACAAGGTTGATTTGTAATCACCAAAAGAAATTGTGTTGTAGTATAAAAATTTTGAATCTACAGCTGGCAAGCCTGCTTGGGTATATAAGCTGGTTGAAATGACACTCCACTTTGTAGTGAAATCATTTTCATTTATTTTTTCTGTTAGATGATTGGCCGAGTCTCTTTTGTAAATAGACTTGTCTTCATAGAGTCCAATCTCACTCGATTCGTAATACTTGGAGCCATAGTTGCGAACTTCTCGAGTTGTCAAATCGCGAGCCGCAAGGCGATATTTAGGCGTCCCTTCACTCCACTCAGGCTTCATATAATAAAAGACATTGTCGCCTATAACAATTTTTTCCAAGCCTGGCTCCAGATTTTGATTCCAAATCAGTTGACCGTTGCTTTCGTCTAAAGCATTGAGGGTTGTAGGATTCTGATCCGGATAGCGCGGTATAGAATTGTTCATGGCATTTGTATAGAAGATGCCATTTTTAACCCACATATCTGATCTTGAAGTCCCATAATTAGTATTGTAGGAGTAGAAAAAACGCAGATTAATGTTTTGGGGGTTTATTTCTGTGGGTATATAAGAATTGTGCGATACATTACCTTGCTCTGAGGTCCAGTCTGATGCTTCCGGTAGCGTCTTAAGTGGGGTTAAGTTTAACCGTGCTCGAATGTTAAATGAGTATGGTAATACCCAAGATTTTTCTGAATATGGCTCTTTGCAAATGCGTGGATCATCTTTGCATAGGCTAATAAACATATTCCCTTCATAAATCTTTGTTTCAAGATTTGGTTTTAATTCTAACTTGGCAATTACGCTATTGCGCGTGTCAGCTTCTATATTTACGTAAGGGTATAAAATTCCTTGGGAGTCGGTAACTCTAAAGTTAAATGGTTCGTCTTTTGAATTTAGTATTTCGGTACCAAGAGTAACCTTCACGTAAGATATCATTCGGTCTTCTGCATACATGTCTTGGACGACTTTGGCAGGCTGAAACAATAGTCCGGAAGAATTTTCAGGAGAAGGAGAAGGAGAAGGAGAAGGACCGGGACCGGGAGCGGGAGCGGGAGGCGGTGTAGGAGCTGGCTCAGGCGTATCGTTCGAGCTTCCACCGCCACCGCATGCGGTTAAGCTAAGAAAAAGGGCTGTGATAATGTAATTTTTCATTTTCGTGTCAGTTTTAGGTTTAAGTAATTATTCTGAAATTGGCCAATTTAAATGCTGCTTGTGAATTATTGCAATTTCATATATTAGTTGTGTTTGGATATAGTTATTAATTTATGTACGAGACAACTTTAATAAGGCTTGATAAACAAATATGTTTCGCTTAATGTAAAAATATACATGCGCTAACATATGATGTAATTAGAAGGCAAACTTGATAGTTTGTCGCTATTTTTTTAATGAAAGTTGTTTGGACGCGACATCGCGATTCGGTGACAGGTAGGATGGGATCTTGCTGGAATAGTGAACATCCGGAATGCTCTCTCAACCTGCTGGCCGATACTCATTCCCAATAAGGATGATCACCCGTTGATGAACTGTGTGAACAAGCAAGACCCGAAGCTCGCTGCTGACAAGCAGGACAAGCGTAGCGTGATACTTATCGAACTGGCAGATGTAGATCAGTGGCTGGAAGGATCTATCAAGGACGCTCAGGCGCTGCTGAAGCTTGCGCCATGCGGGACCGACCTAACCCTCGACATCCTCCGCAATCCACTGGTGGATTGTCTCGTATGCCCGCCCTGGCATGTCAAGCAGGGTGAGGCCGGTTAGCCTGCAGGTACTCATAGAACAGATGGATCTGTTTGCCCATATCGCAATACGGGAACCAGCCGTCACTCAGGTCGCGCATATTCTGGCGCCATGCGCGCCAAAGACCAATGACAACACCGCGGCGTTCAGAAAGGGACATCGGGCCCCAAGCTTTCATAAAGAGCCACAGCATCAGAAGACAGTGGCGTGCTTTGCAAGATCATAGTGCCCAAGACAGGCATAGCCTCTGGGAAGTCTGGCTTGATGCCATCCCATCGCTCATGCTCGGTGGTCTGCAGCCACCCCTGGCCGTTCTTGATGTGCCAGCGCCAGTATCTTGATTGATCCATAGATACTTCCAAAAGACTGTATATTTATACAGTAAATGGAGCGAGCAATGGAAGCAGTCAGGAAATTTGAGCCGGCAGATCTGCCTGGCTGGATAGGGAGTACGCGAAGGTGAAGCGGCCGCCCTATGCGAATGACAGACCGAGGTAGGGGAGCAGCCGCAAGTGTGCAAATGAAATGCGCGGATTGGGCAAGGAAGGCAAGAATAATTGCATCAGCGCCAGTCGCTCAAGCCAGTTCAGAACATCGCTGCAAGGAGACGGGGCGCGGCCGATGAGATGCACACGGTCGCGCCAATTGTTAGGGCGGTGAGTGTGGATAGTTCAGGTGCAGTTTTTCAGGGTAGCATCCAGCAGCGCACTCACTCCGCGCAAAAAATTCCTATCTTTTCTGGAGATGGTATTTTTGCTGGTACTTCCTGAGCCTATCACCCCGAAGGCCGCATGGATGCTAGCTCTCTAGCCGCTATTTATATTTGAATGGGAGTGAGCTGGCTCTAGAAAGTAGCCAGAACTAGCTTGAAGGCATTCCATGCTGAGCCCGCTGTATAGCGGGCTTTTTTGCGCCCTTCAGGCATCTAGGTCTGTCAGTTGCAGCTGGGTAGCAAGGCCAGTAGCCAGGGCATCTGCGGGCGCATTCTCAGCCAGATTAATACTGACGGCGGCGCGTCCAACCAAAGTGCGCAAGCAGGGACGAAAGAGCAACGGTAGCCCAGATACCGAGGGTTGGCACCGGTGTGGGAGCTGCAGTTGCTTGCACCGCTGTGATTTCTATCGTGAACGACTTGGTATCGCTGAGCGACGTGGGGCTACTGGCATCCGTTGCGGAAATATCCACCGTGAATGTACCGCTCTGTGTAGGTTTGCCAGATAAGACGCCGGTTACCGGGTCAAGAAGAAGTCCAGCAGGAAGATTGTTTGCGCTCCAAGTCAACGGAGCGAGTCCGCCAGTTGCTTCTACCGTAAATGGTAAATAGTCTTTGCCCTGCATTCCTGCTGGCAGACTTGCAGTGGCGATAGAAACCGGCGGAATCACCTGGGCTGCAGTGCCAGCAGTTAAATCATCAAAGCCAAAGACATCCGTTGCATTACTGTTATTAAAAACAACAGAGACAAATGGATTGTCCATATCTATGAGGCCATAATAAAATACTGAGCCATCTGCGGCGGGATTGCTGTGTGGAACGGCAACTGTACTGGATGTGCCATCTGAATAGGTGATGCTCAACTGTCCGCCAAAATCGGATATGTCTGTCGCATAGAATCCAAAAGCGGTCTGTGGCAATGAGAAGCTAATGGTGAAGTTGGTGCTGGTCTCTATAAAGTTGGAGCCGGACGTAGCAAATCTGCCATTTCCCAAAAAGTTGGTAACCGTTGCTGATCCGGAAAGAGTTGCGGTTCCAGATGCACCCATGTTCACAGAAAATGGTGTCGGCGTGCCTGCACTGATCGCATCAAAATTCTCAGTATTTGCGCCATTCAGTCGCGCAATAAATGCATCCCGCGCGGCATCGGATTGGGGTCTGGGTGCGCTGGCAGATCCATTAACAGCATCCTCTCCGAAAAATGTCTCTACGGCAGCATTGGCCAAGCCTGCTGATGCCAGCCCTGCAGAAAGAATACCGATCCTGAGAGTATGAAGAACGCGCATTGTCTAGCCTCTTATATAAAAAATAACATTTGATATAAGAGTTCTTTTACGTGCAATCCCCAAAATTAGTGATTTTCACAGTGAAAGGTTGGTGGGAAAATATTCCATGGAGTTGCCCTTGGTTCATTAGATCCATAAAACATATGTCTCCGAGCGTCAATGTGCGGAGCCGAGGTGCAGCTTAAGGATGGGCTTGAACCAGCGTCGCCAACCACTCCCTCGGTGACACCCCCACCTTCCCTGCAAACGCCCGCGACAAGGCGGAAGGATTTGCATACCCCAGCTCCTCCGCCAGCACCTTGATCGAGCGCCTCTCGCGCAGCCCGTTCTGCGCCAGGGCTACGCGCCAACCTGTCAAATAATCGGCCGGCGTTTGCCCCACCAGATCGCGAAAGGTATTGGCAAAGGCGGTACGCGACATCCCCGCTTGCGCTGCCATGCGCTCCAGCGTCCAGGCGTCGCCCGGGGCGTCGTGCATGGCGACCAGGGCGCGGGCCAGGCGTGGGTCGGACATGCCATTGACCACGCCAGGGCGGACGCCCGCGTCCTGCGGGTGGTCCAGCAGCCAGCGCAGCAGCTGGATCACGACGACTTCAAACAAGCGATCGACCAGCAGGCGCTGGCCGCAGCGTAACTGGTCGGTTTCGGACAGCAGCAGTTGCAGTGCCATGTCCATGCCAGGCACCTGGGCCAGCGGCAAGGCCACCAAGGGTGGCAGGGATCGGGCCAGCGGATTGGTGGCGCCGCCTTCGAACACCAGGCGCGCGCAGCTGAAGTCGGCGCCTTCTTGCGGTGGGTTGTGAAAGCGGTGGGTGAACGGGGCAGGGTAGAGCAGTACGGTGGGCTCTTCAAAGCGCAGCGATTGCGGCACATCGCGGGCGCCAGGGTGGCTCACCTCCAGCTCGCCACGGCGCAGCACATGCAGGTAACCAAAGCCGTCACAGGCATCAAAGTGGGTCAGACCGCAGAGCGCGCCGGAATGGTGCAACTGCGCCTTGACGCGGAAGCGCTCCAGGATGCTGGAGAGACGGTCGATAGAGGCTGTGGGCTGCATGATGTACGAATTGGTGCTATTTATGAATTAATTAGTCCAAATTATACATTTGGGACACGCATACTCGCTCTGCGTTGCAACCCCTTCAGGAGTCTTTCATGTCCCGTGTTTCTACCGACAACACCCCCGCCGCCAGCCAAGCCGTGATGGCGCAGATCCAGAGCGCCTTTGGTGCCACGCCCCATATGTTCAAGGCGGTCGCCAACTCTCCCGCCGCGCTGCACAGCATGTGGGCCGCCTTTGGCGCACTGGGCAAAGGCAGCATTGGTGCGAAGCTTGGCGAGCAACTGGCCGTAGCCATTGCCAACTACAACCGCTGCGAATACTGCCTGGCCGCCCACACGGTGCTGGGCCAAAAGGCCGGTGCCAGCCTGGCCGATATGTCGGCCGCCCAGATTGGCCAATCGGGTGATGCCAAAACCGCAGCCGCCTTGGCGTTTGCGTTGAAGGTGGTGGCGCAGCGTGCGCAGATCAGCAATGCCGACATTGCCAGCCTGCGCCAGGTCGGTTTTGGTGACGAGCAGGTCGTTGAGATCATCGCGCATGTGGCTTTGAACCTGTTCACCAACTACATCAATGTTGCCTTGGATGTGCCAGTGGATTTTCCGAAAGTCGCACTGAAGTGAGTCCGACACCTGCGCTGCCCATCGACCTGTTGCAAGAGGTACTGAATGAAGATCGCTGTGTTTGACACCTATGTGCTGCGACCCGACGGACGCAGCATGCATTTCGATATCCTCGTGCGCGACCAGGAGCCCGATAAGGGGATCGATACCGTGCTCGCGCATGGCCGCCGCTATCTGGCCGCCAAGCGGCTGCCGGCTGAATCGTTGACAGCGCAAGAATGCCGCTTTTGCCATGTCCAGGCGGCTGCGCCAGCGGTGGAGCAAGAGATCGCGCGCAGCGGCTTTGCCATCATCGAGCTGCAGCATTGCGATTGATGCACCGGCAGATTCGCACCTGCGCACCAGAGAAAGCATCGGCATGAAAGCACACAGTCAGTGGACCACCGCGACCCGGCATGACCAGCATGGCCGCTGGCCACAGGCCGAATCCGTCGATGACTTTCGGCACAACCTGGCCATCGTCCAGGCCCGTATCGCGGCGGCCTGCCAGCGGGTGGGGCGCGACCCGGCGGCAGTGCGCCTGTTGCCTGTGAGCAAAACCAAGCCCGAGTCCAGCCTGCGCCTGGCCTATGCCGCCGGCTGCCGCATGCTGGGTGAGAACAAGCCGCAAGAGGCCTATGGCAAATGGCAGGCAATGCAGGATTTGCCCGATCTGCAGTGGTCGGTCATCGGTCACCTGCAAACCAACAAGGCCAAGCTGGTGGCGCGCTTTGCGACCGAGTTCCAGTCGCTGGACAGCCTGCGTGTGGCCGAGGCGCTGGAGCGGCGCCTGCAGGTGGAAGGGCGCAGCTTGGATGTCTTTGTGCAAATCAACACCTCGGGCGAGGCGAGCAAGTATGGCCTGCCGCCTGAGGAAGCGGCGGCTTTCATCAAAGCGCTGCCCGCGTTCTCTGCGCTGCGTGTGCGCGGGCTGATGACCTTGGCGCTTTTTTCTGCCGAGGCGGCGCAGGTGCGCCAGTGCTTTGTGCGCCTGCGTGGCTTGCGTGATCAGCTGCGGCAGGACGCGCCGGCTGGTATCAGCCTGGATGGGCTGTCGATGGGCATGTCGGGGGACTACGAGATGGCGGTGGAGGAGGGGGCCACCGTTGTGCGCGTGGGGCAGGCGATTTTTGGCGCCAGGGCTATGCCGGACGGCCATTATTGGCCGGTGGCTGGCGAGTGCGCTGCCACTTGATGCCAAGTAACTTCTGTGCAGTGATGGCCGGAATTTCAGCGCGGCTAGGCGGCCTTTCAGCGGGGTCAGCGTTGAAGTTCCCTCCGGAGAACCCGATGCAGCACAGATCGGTATGGTGTCCACGCTGATGTCGAGCATGGCTAGCGCGGCAATGCTTATTCGTTGAATTTTCAGTGATATCGATAGCTATTAACTATTTTATTCCAGGTACTGGTACTCCTGGCTGAAATACATGCTTGACTACATAAATATCACTATTTTTGGGGATGGTAAAAATAGTAAATACCCACTAAATTACGCGCACGTCAATATGCAACAAAATGATGCGTGCGCAACATTTTGCTATGTGACGATTCTTTAACCGCAAGGTCTCCCATGCGCATACCCAATGTATTACGCGATGCATCTGCAGCGAAACGCAGTGCTCCCCCTATGTCCCAGAGGGGCCTGCAAAGAGGTGCTTCATGGCTTCTCGGTCTTGCTGCTTTGCTGGGTGTCGCATCGGCCAGCGCACAGAGCTGCGCAGTAGGTGAGACGCCTGCGGCCTTCGGCTTCACGGGCGGAGAGCAGACTGTCACAGTGCCTGCCGGTGTCTTTAGCCTCACGGCCTACCTCAGCGGAGCGCAGGGCGGCTCAGGCCGTAGCGGAGCGGGCAGTATTGGTGGCAGCCCCAATTCGCCCGGTGGCAGTGGCGGACTTGGCGGGCGTGTGCGAGGCACCGTGGCCGTTACTCCCGGTGCCACCTTGTCCGTCTGGGTCGGTGGGCAGGGATCGCAGGCTGTCAACCCTGGCGGCCTTGGCCAGGGTGCTGATGGTATTGGCGGTGGGGCGACAGACCTTCGCATAGGCGGCAATGGCATCGGCAACCGGGTTGCCATAGCAGGCGGAGGCGGTGGTGGCGGCAATGCGGGCTGGAGCACCGCCAATGTCATTGCCGGTGGCAGCGGCGGTGTGGGTGGAGGTGGAACTGGCGGCGCAGGTGCCACGGTACCTGGTGGCCCAGGCCCCTTTGGCGGTGGGGGCGGCACGGTAGGTACCGGTGGCGCTCGCGGTGGAGGGTGTGGAACCTTCCCCGCTACGCCTGGCAACGCCAGCAATGGCGATGGCGGTGACTCTTTCAACTTTTCTGGTTCGTTCAGCGGCGCCGGGTTTGGCGGCGGTGGCGGTGGCGGTGCCACTGTAGGTGCAGGCGGTGGCGGCGCGGGTGTTGGTACCACAGCTTGCCAGCAAAACTGGAATGGTGGTGGCGGCGGCGGTGCCGGTGGCTCCTCCGGGGCAACCGGTATGTCGGCAGTCACCATCAACAATGGCGTGCAGGCTGGAAATGGCGCAGCACTTCTTTGTTTTGCGCCAAGTACATTCTCTGTGGGCGGAGTTGCTTCAGGGCAGACTGCCAGCGTCACATTGCAGCTCAATGCAACCAATCCTGTCAGTTCCCAGCAAGTCGTGGTGTCGCAAGCCGCTAGCAGCTACAACTTTGCCACGCGGCTTCCACAAGGTGCCAACTGGAATATCAGTGTTTCAAGTGCGCCTTCGGGGCAGCTGTGCAGCGTGGCCAATGCATCCGGTGCTGCGATCAGCAGCAATGTGGTCAACGCCAATCTGAGCTGTGTGACCGTAGCCGTCGGCGTCAATCCGGTCACCTTGCCCAACGGCGCGTTCAATGGTGCGTACTCGCAGACCTTGACGGCAACGAGCGCTAATGGTGGCACTGGCCCCTACACCTTCTCGGTAACGGCAGGCACAACGCCCACTGGGCTGACGCTCTCTCCTGCAGGCGTACTGTCCGGTACAGCAACAGCGGCAGGTTCGTTTAACTTCACGGTGCAAGCGACGTCCAGCAACGGCTTCAGTGGTTCACGGGCTTACACCGTTGCCATCGCACAAGGCAGTCAGGCCATCAGCGGCTTTGCGGCAACCCCCGGCAGCCCTGTTTATGCCCCAGGCGGCACATTTACCGTCACGGCCACTGGCGGTGGCTCCGGCAACCCGGTGGTATACAGCTCGACGACGCCAGGTGTATGCACCGTTGCAGGCAGCACCGTCACTATGGCTGCCAGCGGCGTTTGCGCGCTGCAGGCCAACCAGGCGGGTAATGCCAACTACAGCGTGGCCAGCCAGGCCGCATTGAATGTCACCATCGGCAAAGCCGCGCAAGCTATTTCCGCCTTTATTGCGACCCCTGCCAGCCCGGCGTACAGCGCCGGTGGTTCGTTCTCGGTGGCGGCCACTGGCGGCGCCTCTGGGCTGCCTGTGGTTTTCAGCGTGGCAGCGTCCAGCAGTGCAGTGTGTTCGATCAGCGGCAACACCGTCTCCATCTTGGGTAGTGGGGTCTGTGCTTTGTTGGCCAACCAGGCCGGCAATACCAATTACAACGCTGCCACTGAGGCAACTTTGAATGTCACCATCACCAAAGCTGCACAAGTGATTTCCGCGATCGATGTGACTCCCGCTGTTCCGGCCTATAGTGAGAACGGCACCTTCACGGTGGCGGCTACCGGTGGTGCCTCGGGCCTGCCGGTGACCTTCAGTGTTGCGCCGGCCAGTGCTGCGATCTGCTCGTCGGGCGGGGCCAATGGCTCGGTCATCACCATGGTCGCTGCGGGGGTCTGCACAGTCCAGGCGGACCAAGCTGGCAATGACAACTACTTGGCCGCCCCGCAAATACAGCGGAATGTGACCGTTGGCAAGGGTGCACAGGTGATTAGCTTTAGCTCCAGCGTCCCTGCGACACCCAAGGTTGGTGGTACCTACATGGTGACAGCCACCGGAGGTCAATCCGGCAATGCGGTGACTTTCGCGATTGACGCTGCAAGTGCTTCTGTCTGTAGCGTGACTGCGGCTGTGGTGGAGTTCAACGGCGTGGGTAGCTGCGTGATCAATGCCAACCAGTTGGGCAATGCCAATTTTGATGCGGCTGAGCAGGTGCAGCAGACCATTGCAGTGGGCCAAGGGGGCTCGTCGATCACGGTCTCGTCCAGCCTTAATCCCTCGCAGCCTGGTCAGAACGTGACCTTTAGCGTAGCGGTAGCCTTTGATGCTGCCAAGCGTGCTGCGCTGCAGACCAAGGCAGCGCCTGTGCCCACGGGCAGCTTGGAGGTGTTTGACGGCGCGACTTCGCTCGGCGTTGCCCCCTTGGTGGATGGCGCAGCCAGCCTGACCACGAACAAGCTGTACGCGTTGGGAGCGCATGAGATCGTGGCGCGGTACAGCGGTGATGCGAATTACCCGGCAGAGGACAGCCCGGTCTTTGTGCAGACGGTCGTCGCGCCTACGCCGGTGCCGAGCGTCAGCGCATGGGGCATCTTGCTGGTCTCCGGCCTGCTGGCGGCGATGGGCATGTTTGGTGTGGCAGGCAAGTGCCGCCGTCGCGGATAGCGGCTCGGGCTGTCGCCCTCACAAGCCGCCTTCGGGCGGCTTTTTGCTGGGTAACGCTGGTGTCGGTTCATCACGGCACGAAAGCGATGGCGTACACATGCAAGCGGCGGTTCGCATGCAACGTGCTCGCGTGTCGCGTCTGCAAAGGCGAGTCCCGTGCTTGGGCGCAGAAGGCGGGCATGATCAGCCGCAGGGCGTGGTCAGCACTCGAAGTCCGCAGACGCTGGCCCCTATCCGTTTTCTTTTGTATGATGAATGACTCTATACCACCACCGATTGCCATGTCCTTATCCTCACAGCCCGGCAGCAGTCTGCACCACCAGGTGATGGACAGCCTGGGGCGGCTGATTGCCAGTCCCGAGTACGGGCCTGGCGCAACCTTGCCCAATGAGGAGGAGCTGTGCGAGCGGCTGGGGGTTAGCCGAACCGCAGTGCGCGAGGCGATCAAGGCGTTGAGCGCCAAGGGCATGCTGGAGGCGCGGCCCCGCACCGGTACGCGCGTGCGGCCGCAGGAGCAGTGGAGTCTGTTTGATGCCGATGTGCTCGGCTGGCTTTGCAGCCAGGGGGTGGACCAGGCGCTGGGCCGGCACCTGATGGTGATGCGCGGCATTCTTGAGCCGGCGGCCGCCTCGCTGGCAGCGCGCATGCACACCGATGCGCAACTGCAGGCGCTGCAGCAGGCCTTTGCGGCGATGGAGGCCGCGACATCAATTGATGAATGGGTGGTCGCCGACCTGGCCTACCACCAGAGCATCTTGCAGGCCACCGGCAACCCCTTGCTGATCTCGCTGGGCGGTATTGTGGCCTCGGCGCTGGAGTCTTTGCTTACTGTCAATGCCCAGCAGGCCGGACAGTTCAACGATGGCCTGCTGATGCACGGCAAGGTGCTGGCCGCCATTGAGCGGCGCAGTGCCGACGATGCGCAGCTGTGGATGCGGGCGCTGCTGGCTGACACGATTGCCCGCTGGGGGGCGCCCGCCTAAAAGCCTGCATATCCAGGTTTCGCGCGGCTGTCGCGCAAAGCGCAAGGGCGGTAAATTCCTAGGGTTTGCTCTGATTTAATCATCATACAAATAAACCGATGATGGCGACTTCTGAAATTCTCAAGGTCGCCATTCCATGTCTCGTTCCCTGTTTGATCTGTCGGGCCGTACGGCGCTGATTACCGGCTCCTCGCGCGGCATTGGGCTGGCGCTGGCCCAGGGCCTGGCGGAATCGGGGGCAACGGTGGTGGTCAACAGCCGCCAGCAGGCAGCGGTGGATGCGGCCGTGGCGCAGTTGCAGGGCATGGGCCTCAAAGCCCAAGGGGCGGCCTTTGATGTGGCCGACCAGGCGGCGGTCGAAGCTGCCTTTGCGGCATTCGATGCCCAGGGCCTGGCCATCGATATCGTTGTCAACAATGCCGGCATCCAGCACCGCGAGCCCTTGCTTGATGTGTCGCTGGAAGACTGGAACCGGGTCATCAACACCAACCTGACGGCGGCCTTTGTCGTGGGCCGCACGGCAGCGCGCCGCATGATCGAGCGCGGCACCGGCGGCAAGATCATCAATATCGGATCGCTGACCAGCGAGGCGGCCCGTGCCACGGTGGCGCCCTACACGGTGGCCAAGGGCGGCATCAAGATGCTCTCCAAGGCGATGGCGGCCGAGTGGGCCATGCATGGCATCCAGGCCAACTCCATCGGCCCGGGCTACATCCTCACCGACATGAACGAGGCGCTGGTCAACAACGTCGCGTTCGATGCCTGGGTCAAGGCCAGCAACCCCACGCAGCGCTGGGGCCGGCCCGATGAGCTGGTGGGCACTGCCATCTACCTGGCCTCGGGCGCATCCAACTATGTCAACGGCCAGATCATCTATGTGGATGGCGGCTGGCTGGCGGTGCTGTAAGCGGGCGCACTAGCATGGCTACCTTGATTACCGACGTCAAAGTCATCGCGACGGCGCCCGAAGGCATCAACCTCTTGGTCGTCAAGATCGAGACCAACCAGCCTGGCCTCTACGGCCTGGGCTGCGCCACCTTTGCCTACCGCCATCTGGCCGTGCAGTGCCTGGTCGAGCAGTACCTGCGCCCGCTGCTGATCGGCCGCGATGCCAGCCAGATTGAAGAGCTGTGGCAGCTGATGCACCAGAACGCCTACTGGCGCAACGGCCCCATCGAGAACAATGCGATCTCAGGCGTGGACATGGCGCTGTGGGACCTCAAGGGCAAGCAGGCCGGCATGCCGCTGTACCAGCTGCTGGGCGGCAAGCTGCGTGAGGGCGTGCCCATCTACCGCCATGCCGATGGGCGGGATCTGCAAGAGCTCTGCGACAACATCCAGAAGTACCGCGAGCAGGGCATCACCCATATCCGTTGCCAAAGTGGCGGCTATGGTGGTGGCGGCTTTGGCGCAGCGCCCGGCACGGCGCCCCGGGGTGCCGCTGACGGCATCTACCTCGATGCGCGCAAGTACATGCGCGAGACGCTCAAGATGTTTGACGCCATCCGCAGCCGCATCGGCTTTGAGGTGGAGCTGTGCCATGACGTGCACGAGCGCTTGAAACCCGCCGATGCGATCCGCTTTGCGCAGGCGCTGGAGCCCTATGAGCTGTTCTTTCTGGAAGACGCGATTGCGCTGGAAGAGGGCGACTGGCTGCGCCAGCTGCGCGACAAGACCAATGTGCCGCTGGCCCAGGGCGAGCTGTTCAACCACCCCTTTGAGTGGCGTGGCATCATCGCCGAGCGGCTGATTGACTTTATCCGCGTGCACCTGAGCCAGGTGGGGGGCATCACCCCCGCGCGCAAGCTGCAGCTGTTTGCCGAGCAGTACGGTGTGCGCACGGCCTGGCATGGCCCGGGCGATATGTCGCCGCTGGCGCATGCGGCCAATATCCATATCGACCTGGCCTCGCGCAATTTTGGCGTGCAGGAGTGGTCGGGCACCGAGCCACCCAATTTTGTGATCCAGGAGCTCAAGGGCCCGCGCGACGCGCTACTGGCCGTGTTCCCTGGTTTGCCCACATTCCGCAATGGCTATGTCTACGCCAATGAGCAACCCGGCCTGGGTGTGGACATTGACGAGCGCGAAGCGGCCAAGTACCCCTGCAGCAGCGCAGTGACCA